>CAMXAV010000085.1 GCA_947179285.1 uncultured Helicobacter sp. | reverse complement strand
TGCGCAGGTATACTCTTCTTGCTCGTTGTGCTTTTGACATCCGAGGCGCTGCCCATCGGAGTAACCTAGATGCTGCCCATCATCCTCTTCCCCGCGTTTGGAATCCTCGATGTCTCGCAAGCAACATCAAACTATGGCAACCCAATCATCTTCTTGTTTCTCGGCGGCTTCATGCTCGCCGTGGCGACCGAAAAAATCGGGCTGCATAGAATCATCGCCAAAAAATTGCTCGCCTTTTTCCCCAAAACGCCGCGCGGAATCATCACAGCGCTTGGCGCGGCAAGCGTGGCGCTTGGCACAACGCTTTCCAACTCCACCGTGGCGCTTTTGCTCATTCCCGTAGCGCTCTCGGTTACGCAAGATTCCACATTGCGTTCGCGCTTCTTGCTCGCCGTGGCGTTTGGCGCGAGCATTAGCGGTATCACAACGCCTATCGGCACGCCGCCCAACCTCATCTATCTCGGTTTCCTCCGCACCGTGGGCTTCGAGGCGATTGGCTTCACGACATGGATTTTCATGATGTTGCCGCTCACGCTCACAATGCTCGCGATTATGGTTTGGATTCTCTCGTGGCGCTGCAAAGACATGCAGCTTGAGAGCAACTCGCTTGGCAATGTCAAGATGACAAAAGAACACATTCGCCTGCTCGTTTTGCTCGGCGGGCTGCTTATCATTTTGCTGCTGAACTCGCCGATTAAACCCTACTATGACGGCTTGGGCTTTAACGAAAACGTCATCTTGCTCGCGTTTGGGCTGCTCATGTTCGCGCCCAAAATCGGCTTTTTGGAATGGGAAGATTCCAAACTCATTCCGTATGAAATCATCTTCTTGTTCGGCGCGGGCTTTTGCATTGCAATGGCAATCTCCAAAATCCAGCTTGGCGATGCGTTTCAGCAAATCTTCGTGTATTTCGCCGATTTGCCCTTTATTCTTTTCTTGCTGTTCGCCGCGCTCGTTACGCTGTTTGCGACAATGTTCATCAGCTCCACAGCGCTGATTGCCATCTTCTTGCCTGTCGTCTTCGCCGCAACGCAAAGCTTCCTCGATGCGCCCACACAGAGCCTCACAATGCTCATCGTTACCATCAGCGCGGGCTTTGCGTTTATGTTCCCCATCAGCACGCCGCCAAATGCCATTGTCTTTAGCAAGGGCGGAATCTCGATTCGCCAGATGTTTGGCTTTGGAATCGTGCTAAGCCTCATCGGAGTCGCGCTCGTCATCGCGTTTGGCATGCTCTATTGGAGATTCTTCTTTTGAGAATCCTAGTCCCTCCGTTTGTGCAAAGCGCCCTGCGGCTTTTGCGCGAATCGGGTTTTGAAGCCTACATTGTCGGCGGCTGCGTGCGCGATAGCCTCTTGCGCCTTGCGCCAAAAGATTGGGACATCACGACAAACGCCACGCCGCCCGAAATTGCGCGCGTGTTTGCGGCGCATAGAATCTTCGCCAAAAACCGCCGCTTTGGCACGATAAGCGTCTTGTTTGCGCCAAGCGAGAGTGTCGAAATCACGACATACCGCAGCGAGAGTGGCTACACAAATTGCCGCCACCCCGATTCCGTGCACTTTGTTGGCGATATTCGCCAAGACCTCAAGCGCCGCGATTTCACAATCAACGCGCTTGCCTACGAGCCCTTCTCCGACACACTGCTCGATGATTTTTGCGGAATCGAACACTTAGGCGCGCGGCAAATCGTCTGCGTTGGCGAGCCGCACGCACGTTTTGGCGAAGACGCGTTGCGCATCATGCGTGCGGTTCGATTCTGCGCGACAAAGGGCTTTGTGCTGCAATCGCGCACGCGCGAGGCGCTTTTGCAATCGCTGCCGCTGCTTGCGCATATCTCGGTTGAGCGCAAACGCGAGGAACTCAATGCCATGCTTTTGGGCGATTCTGCGCTCGTGTTGCGCGACTATGCGCCCGTGTTGCGCGCCGTCTTGGGCGAGACATGGCAAGAGCCAAATTGGAATCTGCTCGCCAACCTATCATACAACCTGCCGCGCGCCTTGCCCGAAAGCCTCGTGCTAGAATCGCGGCTTACGGCGCTGCTACTTGGCTCGCCAAACCCGCAAGAGATTCTGCAACACCTGCGCTACAACAATGCGCAAAGCAAGAGAATCGCCCAAGCCATCGCGCATTATCCGCTGCAATCGGCGATTCCAAAACTGCAAAAGGCGCTCTTTATGCTCGGGCAAGATTGCGTGCAACTGCTTGCCACGCTCGGCGCTGCGAGCGGCGATGCGGCGATTCTCCCAAACCTTGCGCTTGCGCTGCAAGGCTGCCACAACCTCGCAATGCTCAACCTCAAGGGCGAAGATGTGCTCGCGGCTGGAATCCAAAGGCAGCATGTCGGCGCGATTTTGCGCGACATGTTGGCGCTTGTGATAGAGGGCAGAATCGCCAACGAAAGGGGCGCACTCCTCTGCGCCCTGCACGATAAAATGTGCTATAATACACAAAAGTACGAAGGATTCTAAGTGGTGATTAGCATTCCTGCAACAAGCGCGAATCTCGGCGCGGGGTTCGACAGCTTGGGGCTTGCGCTCAATCTATACAATCGTTGCACCATCAAGCCATCACGTGTGATGAGTATTCAGATTCGCGGCGAGGGCGCGAACAATCCCAAACTCTATCGCGACAATGTCTTTGTCAAAATCTTCTACGAGCACTACCGCAAGTGTGGCGGCAACAAAAAAGACCAATTCCGATTCCAATTTGACAACCAAATCCCCGTTTCTCGCGGGCTTGGCAGCAGCTCTGCCGTGATTGTTGGCGCGGTCAGCGCGGCATATTTCATGACGCAAAAGCCCTTCGTTCCCAACGAGGTTTTGTTCCAAGCGCTCAAATACGAACACCACCCCGACAACATCACGCCCGCTTGCGTGGGCGGCTTCACGGTCTCTGCCATTGCGGGCAAGCATGTTTGCTATCTCAAAACACCGATTCCAAGCGACTTGCGCGCCGTTGTCGTTGTGCCCACGCGCTCCATCTCGACAGCCTATTCGCGCCAGAGCCTGCCCAAGCGCTATGCCCAAAAAGATGTCGTGTTCAACCTCTCGCGCGCGGCGTTGCTCACAGCCGCGTTTTTTAGCCAAAATTGGAATCTCTTGCGCGAGGCGAGCAAGGACAAGATGCACCAAAACATACGCATGCAGCAGCTCCCAGCACTCTTTGATGTCCAACGCACAGCGCTCAAAGAGGGCGCGCTCATGAGCACGCTTTCAGGCAGCGGCAGCAGCTTTTTCAACCTTTGCGCCTATGACGATGCGCCGCGAATCCAAAAGCGCCTCGAGGCGCAATTTCCGTCTTTTCAGATTCTATGCCTCGAGTTTGACAACCAAGGCGTCCAAAAACAAAATGGCATGGATTAAGCCTATATGAGGTAAAATATATGCAACAAATCCCAACGAGCATGCGAACTCCTATCCGAATGTGCGTTTGTTGCAGGGGGCGATTTGCGCAAAAGTCGCTCTATCGCTTGCAATATTGCGCAAATGGCAAGCGGCTTGTTGCATATAACGGCTTGGGGCGGAGTTTTTATTTGTGCTCCGCATGTGCTGCGAGCGAACGTGTTTGGGCAGCGCTCGTTCGCGCATGCAAGGTTGATAAGAAGCAAAAGCACATGTTGAGCGAGAGTTTAAAGGAGATTATTTGCCAGTATCAAAATTTAGAATCCACGAAATTGCCAAAGAGCTAGGGCGCACATCAAAAGAGATTCTCGCAAAGGCGCAAGAGCTTGGGCTCGCCGTCAAAACCGCATCGAGCGCGATTACAGCCGAAGAGGCAGGGCAGCTTGCGGATTATATTAGCAACAGCTTCGAGCAAAAGCCAAGCGAGAGCGCCAAGACGCATGCCGTGCTCGAAAGCGTGCAAGCGCCCCAATCGAACATCGTACAAGCCGAATCGATTGAGCTCAAGAGCGAACCGATTGTGATTCCAGACGAACCAGCCGCCAAAAAAACACCCAAAAAAGAGCCAGCGCCAGCCCCAAAAGTCGAGCAAACACCAAAAGAGCCCACGCCCAAGAAAGAACCCGAAAAGCCCAAGAAAGCCCCAAAACCCGCAAAAGAGCCCGAAGCGCCAAAGCCGCAAGAAGAGGTTGCAAAAGCCGAGACTGCGACAGCCGAAGCGCCAAAAGCCGCCGATTCTGCGCCAGCGCCAAAGCCCACAGAGCCCGCCGCGCCGCCGCAAGCCATCAAGCGCACGGGTTTGCGCATTGTCAAGAAAGGCAAGGACGACAAGAAAAAAGAGGCGCTCGCAACGCCGCCTGCCGTGAATATTCAATCGCTGCTGCTCGAGAGCGCGGCAGACAATGGCAAGAAGCAAAAGCGCCGAATCGACAAGAAAAAGCCCACGACAACGAGCCACAAGAAGGGCGAGCAGCGGCTTGATTTGTTGAGCAATCGTGGATTCAGCCATTTTGGCTATGACGAGGAGGAAGAGGAGATGATTCTCTTCGACCTCACCGTGCGCGATGAACACATGGACGAAGACGAGCAAGAGTTTGAGCGCGCAAAACCGCGCCGCGAGAACACGCACCGCACATTCCACAACACGCAACACAGGAGCGATAGGGACAAAAAAGAGCAC
>CAMXAV010000084.1 GCA_947179285.1 uncultured Helicobacter sp. | reverse complement strand
GAGCTCGGTATATTCGGGCATTGCCTGCAATCGTGGTTCTTGCAATGCGAGGTCGTAGGCTCTTTTGATGTCTTGGTCATCGATTGCGGTCAAAAAGTTTTGCTGATTCTCAATCAAGCGAAGGTTCTCTGCCCCAACATCTTTGAACGGAACGAGGGTCGAAAGGAAGGTCGAAAGCTCGATAGCCTTTTCGTATTTTTTGTTGCTAATGAGCTGATTCACGCGGTCGATGACTTGCGGAATCATATACATCGCCTTGTCATAGCTGTTGGTTTGCTTGAGCATGGGGAATTTCTCGGCAAGCTTGAAAAACTCGGCAAATTTGCGTTCTTTGAGCAGCATGTCTGCCTGATAGAATCGCTTCGATTCCTTAAGCAGCGAGTTGGCGACATCTTTTTTGCTGCGCACATTCAAAAAGGGCTTGAGCAGCGCTTGTGCCTTTGGCAGGTTCGCGTTCATGTCGATGATGAGCAGCTTTTTTGCCGCGTTGAAAACTTGCAAGAAATATTCCTCGAGCATGTCATAAAAGGGCAGCTTCTTGACTTCGGGCGTCTGCTCGGCGATTTTATATGCCGTAACAACGTCTTTAGATTCCCACGCATCGCAGAATTTCGAGACAGCCTCGACTTGTTGGGCATATTGGCTAAATTCCGCCTTTTTGCGCTTGTCGTCCATAAACGGGTGCACCAAGCTCACGGCTTCTTGAAATTTGTTTGTCGCGAGCAAGTCAATCGCCTCTTTGAGCGTGATTTTCCATTGTTTCTCGATGGCTTTGGTATAGACGGGCAAGAGGCTTAAGAAGATGTTCTCGTCTTTTGTGAGCTTGATGGCATCGAAGAGATTGCCCTCATCGATGAGCCCCTGAAAGGTATCGAGCGATTTTTTGAGATTGTAAAATTCGACATAGCCATCGATAAAGGCGACAATGAGCTTGTCCATTCCAATCTCGAGCGCCGAAACGCCGTTGTGCTCGAGCGGGAGCATGTGCAAAACCTCGAAATCTTCAAGCCGAACGATATAGAGCAGATTCGATTTTGTACCCAAAATAATAAATTGGTCATCAGGCGTGGTTTGGACGCGCGTGAACCATTCTTTGCCGAGCTCTTGCCTGATGATTTTTTTGGTTTCTAGGTTATAAATCCCCACCTTTCCATCGCGGCAGGCAAAGAAGAATTGGCTGCCGCCGTTGATAAAAATGCCGTCTTCAACGACTGATTCGACTTCGACAGTGTCGGTGATGCGCCCCACCTCGAGGTCGAGAATCGTTACCACGCCATCAAAGCTCGCCGATGCGAGTTTCTCGCCCCCTTTGTCGAACACAACAGCCGAGATATAATCGGGGCATGGCGGCAAGGAGCTCGCGAGCTTGAGGCTCGGGAGCTGAAACACAAAGGTTTTGCCGTCCTCGCCACCGGTGGCAAGATATTGCGCATTTGGCGAGAATTGAGACGAGCTCACGCTCGCCTTGTGCCATTTGAGGCTCGCGATTTTGATGACGGTTTTATTGTCGCGCAAAACGACCCCTGTGGAGCTCTTGCTTGGAGAAATAAATAAATAACCTTGTGTTGAAGTCGAGAGTGAACGCGTGAATTTGTGCCGCCCTTTTGCGTCTTTTAAAAGCTGTATGCTCTTGGTGAAAGACAAATCCTCCGTGTCTAGCTCATAGAAATGAAAGAGGTTATCTATCATAAAAATTTTATCTGAGTCGGAAGCAATCGTGCAACCGACAATACTCCCCGTAACTCTCGTTCGATGTAAAAGTGGAATCATACGACAACTCCTAGAGATTGTTTAAATAATATCGCCCGTCTTGCTAAGATTTTTAATTGCCTGTCCAGAATCTCCATGTTGATGGGCTTGAACAAGAATCGGTCAACGCCTATCTCGAGCGCCTTCAAGAGGCAGTCGGATTGGTCAAAGGCTGTAATCATCATTATGGGCATATCTTCGTTTTTCTCGCGTATGCGCATGCAAAGCTCAAGCCCGTTGAGAAGCGGAATGTTCATGTCGACAATCGCGATGTCCACGTTGCCGCCCAAAAACACATCGAGCGCCTCTTGTCCGTCTTTTGCGCTCACGATGTCGGCAAAGCGCCGCTTTAAGATTCGTTGCATCACCAGCTGCGCCTGCTCATCGTCCTCAACATACAACAATCGTAAATCAAAGAGATTTTTCAATTGTGTAGCCTTTTGCATGACCTAGTCCCTTCGTGCAATTTTGTATCTTTCAACAAAACATTATGAAACTTTCAATATATTACGCATTATAAACTAACTTAGACAATAAGAGGCTTAAAGAGAGGGGACATGCAGAGATACCAAACCAAGCAAATCCATGTTGGCTCTGTCGCCATTGGCGGAGATGCGCCTATTTCTGTGCAATCGATGACATTCACCAAAACCGCAAACATTGCCGCGACTAAGGCACAAATCGATAGGCTCGTGCTCGCGGGGTGCGACATTGTGCGCGTTGCAGTCAGCGATGAAAATGACGCAAAGGCGCTAAAACAGCTGCGCGAACAAATCACGATTCCGCTCGTTGCCGACATTCATTTTCGCCACAAGCTCGCGCTTGCCGCCGCGCCCTTTGTCGATTGCATTCGCATAAACCCCGGTAATATCGGCTCGAAAGACAAAATCAAAGCTCGCCTTGTGCCATTTGAGGCTCGCGATTTTGATGACGGTTTTATTGTCGCGCAAAACGACCCCTGTGGAGCTCTTGCTTGGAGAAATAAATAAATAACCTTGTGTTGAAGTCGAGAGTGAACGCGTGAATTTGTGCCGCCCTTTTGCGTCTTTTAAAAGCTGTATGCTCTTGGTGAAAGACAAATCCTCCGTGTCTAGCTCATAGAAATGAAAGAGGTTATCTATCATAAAAATTTTATCTGAGTCGGAAGCAATCGTGCAACCGACAATACTCCCCGTAACTCTCGTTCGATGTAAAAGTGGAATCATACGACAACTCCTAGAGATTGTTTAAATAATATCGCCCGTCTTGCTAAGATTTTTAATTGCCTGTCCAGAATCTCCATGTTGATGGGCTTGAACAAGAATCGGTCAACGCCTATCTCGAGCGCCTTCAAGAGGCAGTCGGATTGGTCAAAGGCTGTAATCATCATTATGGGCATATCTTCGTTTTTCTCGCGTATGCGCATGCAAAGCTCAAGCCCGTTGAGAAGCGGAATGTTCATGTCGACAATCGCGATGTCCACGTTGCCGCCCAAAAACACATCGAGCGCCTCTTGTCCGTCTTTTGCGCTCACGATGTCGGCAAAGCGCCGCTTTAAGATTCGTTGCATCACCAGCTGCGCCTGCTCATCGTCCTCAACATACAACAATCGTAAATCAAAGAGATTTTTCAATTGTGTAGCCTTTTGCATGACCTAGTCCCTTCGTGCAATTTTGTATCTTTCAACAAAACATTATGAAACTTTCAATATATTACGCATTATAAACTAACTTAGACAATAAGAGGCTTAAAGAGAGGGGACATGCAGAGATACCAAACCAAGCAAATCCATGTTGGCTCTGTCGCCATTGGCGGAGATGCGCCTATTTCTGTGCAATCGATGACATTCACCAAAACCGCAAACATTGCCGCGACTAAGGCACAAATCGATAGGCTCGTGCTCGCGGGGTGCGACATTGTGCGCGTTGCAGTCAGCGATGAAAATGACGCAAAGGCGCTAAAACAGCTGCGCGAACAAATCACGATTCCGCTCGTTGCCGACATTCATTTTCGCCACAAGCTCGCGCTTGCCGCCGCGCCCTTTGTCGATTGCATTCGCATAAACCCCGGTAATATCGGCTCGAAAGACAAAATCAAAGCCGTTGTCGAGGCTTGCAAGGAACATCAGATTCCAATCCGAATCGGCGTAAACGCGGGCAGCCTCGAATCCCAATTCGAGAAAAAATATGGGCGCACGCCCGAAGGAATGGTGCAATCGGCGCTCTATAATGTCAAGCTACTCGAAGATTTTGGCTTCACCACGCTCAAAGTCTCGCTCAAGGCGAGCGATGTACCACGCACAATCGCCGCGTATCGCGCCTTGCGCCCGCTCGTGCCCTATCCATTCCATTTGGGCGTTACAGAGGCGGGGACATTGTTTGATTCTTCTATCAAGAGCTCGATGGCGCTCGGGCTGCTGCTTATGGAAGGAATCGGCGACACAATGCGCGTTTCCATCACGGGTTCGCTCGAAGAAGAGGTGCAAGTCGCCAAGTCGATTCTAAAGTTTTCGGGGCGGCAGCAAGAGGGGATTTATTATGTCTCATGCCCCACATGCGGGCGCATCGAGGCAGACCTCATCGGCTCGCTCGAGAAAATCAAGCAGAATCTAACGCACATCAAAGCGCCGCTGCATGTCTCGGTGATGGGCTGCGCCGTGAATGCGCTTGGCGAGGCGAAGAGCGCCGATATTGCGATTGCGTTTGGCAAGGGCAGCGGGCTCATCATCAAAAAGGGCGAGGTGTTGTGCCGTCTCAAGGGCGATGAGCTGATTGCCCGCTTCGTGCACGAAGTCGAGCTCGCCGACAAAGAATATTTTGAAAATCTCGCCGCATTAAAATATGATGTCTCGGTATGTT
>CAMXAV010000083.1 GCA_947179285.1 uncultured Helicobacter sp. | reverse complement strand
GTGTCTCGACGTCTTTGTAGCTAACAAGAGCAATGCGGCAATTGCGGTATGGGTAGTATTCAATCGCTTGCACGCGCACTTCAATGCCATATTTATTGCGCTTGAAATCAATCACGCGATAGAGCTTTTTCGCCCCGCCCTCTTTGTGGCGACTCGTGATTCTGCCGTTGTTGTTGCGCCCCGATGTTACAGGCAGCTTAACAAGCAGCTTGCGCACGCTTGCCTTTGCTGTGATGTCGCTTGAGCTTAGGTTGCTCATAAAGCGGCGACTGGGGGTATAGGGCTTATAGGTTTTAATAGCCATCATTTTCTCCTTATACAGCGAGCGATTCTATGCGCGCACCCTCGGGGAGCTTGACATAGAATTTCTTAAACGACACACGCTGACCTTTGATTTTTTTGCCCGAGCTGCTGCGCGTTCTCATAAACTTCACCTTGCCATCTTGTTGCAAAGAATTGACACGAAGTGGCGTAAAGCCAAAGTATTCCTTAAAAACTTCTTTTAGTTGCTGCTTGCTCACTCGTGGAGACGTCTGCACAACCAAAACATTCTCTTCTTGCAATTTTAGGGACTTTTCTGTGTACATAATGGATTTAATGTCGGTAATATCTGCCATCGTTAGCCCTCTTTAATCAATTTTTCAAATACTGCTTTTTCAATCACGACAGATTTAAAAACAGCGATAAGATATGCGTTGAGCTCCAGCGAATCAACAATATAGCATTTCTTCAAATTGCGAAATGCCAAGTCGGTTTTGACATCAATGCTATCCACGACAAAAAGGGTATCCTTTTGCCCAACTTGTCGAAAGAGCGCAAACGCGTCTTTTGTCTTGCCGCTCTCCACTTTGACGCTATCCACGACAAAGAGCTTATTCTCTGCTGCTTTTTGAAACAAAGCATACTGCAACGCGAGTTTCTTTTGCTTTTTGTTGATTTTTAGGGCATAATTCCGATTGTTTCGGGGACCATGCGCAACGCCACCGCCGACAAACACAGGAGATGTAATGCTCCCTGCTCGCGCCCTGCCGCCGCCTTTTTGGCTCCATGGCTTCTTGCCGCCGCCGCTCACCTCGCCGCGATTCTTAGACGAAGCACAATTCACACGAAACGAAGCCAAATAAGACTTAACATAGAGATAAAGATTGTGCTCATGAATGTCTTTATAACGTTCAGGCAGAGCAAGCTCACCATTTTTTTGCATGTTAGTGTCTAATACGATTGCAGAACTCATCGAACCACCTTTATTTTTCCAAATGCGCCGTTGTAGCCGGGAATCGAGCCCTTCACAACCAAAACGCGTTTTTGTGCGTCAAAAGAGACAACATCATTTTGCACTGTTACGGTCTCATTGCCATAGTGCCCTGCCATTTTCTTGCCCGGCTGCACACGCCCAGGCCACTCGCGATTCCCAATCGACCCTGTGCGCCTATGGAATCGATGCCCATGCGCAGCGGGACCGCCGTTGAAGTTCCAACGTCGCATCACCCCGCTAAAACCGCGCCCCTTGGTGCGAAAGGTGATTTTCAATCGTTTTGCTTCGGCGAGCGATTCGATAGCGACATCGCCCGCGCTGCCTGCCGCAACCTCGAGTGTGATAAAGCGATTGTATTCTTTAGGAAGATTGTATTTTTTTTGTTGTCCGCCAATCGACTTGTTCAATGTCTTTCCGTGCGGATAGGCAACAAGCGCTTTATTCTCACCAATCATTTCGCAAATCTTTGCTTCTTGCACGCGCAAGAGTGTTACGGGCGTGCTAATCGCCGCTAGCGTGCGGCTCATTCCAATTTTTTCGACTAAAAACTCCATCTCAATCCTTTTATGGTTTGGGACATCGATTCCCAAAATTCTCCAATTCTACGTCTCTTGCTCGATATTTGCAGCTCGCATTATTTATCGAGCGAGCGCACCTCAACATCGACTTCGGGCGCTAAATCAAGCTTTGTGAGGCTCTCTACCGTGTCTGGTGTTGCAGACACAACATCAATCAAACGCGTATGCACACGAATTTCAAATTGTTCTCGCGAATCTTTGTTGATATGCGGAGAACGCAAAACTGTGTAGCGTCTCTTTGTTGTGGGCAAAGGAATGGGTCCGCGAATTTCAGAACCCGTTCTCTTAACAGCCTCGACAATCGAAGCAACCGTTCTGTCAAGCACTCGATGGTCATACGCCTTGAGCTTGAATCTAATTTTTTCCATTTTGTTTCCTTATCAAAGAACACACACTCTAAAATCGCTGCTAACCACGCCAAGCAAAGTTTGAAAGCCAAAGCTCGCAAATATGGCAACGGCAAGCGAATGTCTCTTGTGTTGCTTCCACATTCAAAGCCAGAATCATACCCCATTCTCTCTTTTTTTGCAAGAGCAATGAGCAGAATCTCGCGCTTTTTGCGCCATTTTTTTGCATTTTGTTTCCTTATCAAAAGGACAAAATAGGCAAATCCTCGCGCCAAAACGGCACTAAAAGCCACGATATGGGGCTTTTGTGTTATAATATCCAAAAAGGAAAGACAATCGATATTTTAGAGCGAATCTATGAAAAAGAGCAAAAGCATAGCCCAAAGCCATTGCCACGTAAGCTAGCGATTCCGCCCATAAAGCGCGAGATATATAATCTCTATGGTCCCCCAAAAGTCGGCAAGACGACATTGGCAAAAAGCCATAGCCAACATTTCAAAAACCCTCTCTATCTCGATTGTGGCGACATACGTCTGCAACAACATCTACCCGACATCGCCGATTCTCTTGCGCATTTCACAATCCAAAAACAATGCGATTTGCTGATTCTCGACCACCTCTGCTCGCCCGCGCTTTTCCAAGACGCGCTCGATAAAATCCATGCGCATAGCTTGGCTTCGATTCTGCTTGTCTCAAAGTCTCCGCTGCCCAATCTTGCGCAATACCAACTATCGGGGCTCGATTTCGAGGAATATGTGAGCTTTGCGCACAGCAACACGGCAGAACATCTCTTTAACCTCTTCTTGCTCGATGGCACAATGCCCGAAATCTGCCTGCTTGACGAATCCAAAAAGGGCGAGCGCAAACGCGAGATTCTCGCGCTCTGCGATAGCACGCGTGTGTTGCAAGGAATCCTGCCCTTTATGGGGCACACGCTCACAACGCACCATCTCTACACACATCTCAAGAAGACGCAACCGATGAGCAAAGACACAATGTACCGCTGTATCCACGATTTCGAGCAGCAAAAAATCGTCTTTTTTGTGCCCAAGCTGCACCACGAAAAAGCGCCCAAAAAGCTCTATTTTTGGGATTTCTCGCTATTCTCGGCAATCTCGTATCAACGCAATTTTGTCGCGCTCTTTGAAAACATGATTTTCCTCGAGCTCCAAAAAATCGGGCAGCCGTTCTACTCAAATCATCTTGATTTTTTGCTCGCCACAAAAGGCGCAAACATCGGCTTCATCGCCGCGCCATTCTCGAGCGAAGATTCGATTTGCAACAGAATCGAAAAGGCGCACAGCCAACACAAAGACCTAGCAAGGCTCTATGTCATCACGCTCGGCACAGCCTTCGAGCGCAAAGCGCCCCTGCCGTCTTTTGTGCTGCCATTTTGGGAATTTGCATTGGGCGAACAATGGTAACTTGTGGCGCAGACGAAGCGGGGCGCGGCTGTATCGCGGGCTCGCTGTTTGTCGCAGGCGTTGTGCTCTTGCGCCCTCTTAGTGGGCTTGCCGATTCCAAGACACTAAGCCGCAAAAGGCGCTTCGCATTGCGCGAGAGCATTCAACAAAATGCGCGTTTTGTCGTGGTGCGCTTTGGCAGCATAGACATCGATGCGCTTGGGCTAAGTGCCTGCCTCGCGCGCGCGTTGCGACAAATCTGCGAAGAATTGCCAGCCGAACAATATCTTTTCGATGGCAACACAAACTTTGGAATCCGCGACTTCCAGCCCATCATCAAGGGCGATTCGACAATTCCCTCCATTTCTGCCGCAAGCATTCTTGCCAAATGCGCCAAAGATGACGAAATGCTCGCCTTGCACGCGCAATATCCCGACTATGGCTTCGACAAACATTGTGGCTATGGTACAAAGGCGCACATCGCCGCGATTGCCAAGCATGGATTCTTGCCCATTCACCGCAAGAGCTTCCATGTGAAAGCCCTGCAAAACACATTTGCATATTAGAATCTCGCAAAATCGGGTATTATAGGAAAGTTTTAGTAATTTCTGCTATAATCTTGCAACACTCAAAAGGAGGCAAGGCAATGAATATTTCCATTCCCAAAGAACAGACGACAGGTGAATTGCGCGTTGCTGCAACGCCTAGCAGTGTTGCGCAGCTCATCAAGCTTGGTTTCGATGTTTGCGTGGAGCAAGGCGCGGGCAAGCACGCAAACTTCAGCGATTCCGACTATGAACAAGCGGGCGCAACGATAAAGACGAAGAAGCAAATCTTTACAGGTGATGTGATTCTCAAAGTCAATGCCCCAACCGATAGCGAAATCGCGCTCATCAAAGAGGGCGCGACACTCATTGGGCTCATGAACGCCGCGCACAGCCCCAAGCTTTTGGAAAAGCTCCAAGCCCAGAGAATCACGCCTCTTTCAATGGATTGTGTGCCCCGCATCTCGCGCG
>CAMXAV010000082.1 GCA_947179285.1 uncultured Helicobacter sp. | reverse complement strand
GCTTGAGATTATGGGCGCGCCGCTATGCTATGACAACGCGTTTGTGGCGCTCACAACGAGCACGACACCGCTTGCCAAGCAGCGATTCTGCTTTGTCGATGTCGAGACAAACGGCAGCAACCCGAGCAAGAATCAGGTCATCGAGATTGGCGCTGTGCTCTACGAGAATGGCGCAATCATCGATAGATTCGAATCGTTTGTGTTCTGCTCGCAGATTCCTGCGAGCATTACCGAGCTCACGGGGATTGCGCTCGATGATGTCGTTGATGCGCCTGTGCTCGAGGTTGTAATGGAACGATTCCGCCATTTTCTCGGCACGGCGCTGTTTGTGGCGCATAATGTCGAGTTTGATTATGGCTTTTTGAATGCCATGTTTGTGCGCTGCAATCTCGGCTGGCTCTGCAACCGTAAGCTTTGCACGATTCAGCTTGCGCGAAAGACGATTCCCGCAACGCATTATAATCTTGGCGCGTTGAATGCCCAGCTTGGAATCGGCGCACCCGTGCTGCACCGCGCATACGCAGACGCGCTCACGGCGCTTAGGATTTTCGAGCATGCGCTCGCGGCGATTCCGCAAGACGTGCGCACGGCAGAGGAGCTGATTGCCTTCTCGCTCGGCACATTTGCCGACAAAGCCTAGCGCCATCGGATTCTACACATCAAGCTTAGAGACACAGGCAAAAGATTTTTTCAGCAAAAGTGTCTTATAATGAATGTTTATTTTTAAGGAGGCAAAGATGAAAAGATTCCACACAAAAGCGATTGTTGCGGCGGCAGCGCTCGCATTCTGCGCGCATGCGAGCGCGGCAGAGCCCCAAAAGAGCTTGAGCGATATTGCAATCGAACAAGGCACAGATGTGCTCATCAAGAATCAGGTTGAAGGCAAGAGCCTCAAGCAGATTGGCAAAGAGAAAAAAGAGGCGGCAAAGACACAAGCCAACGAACGTGTCGAGGCTTTTAAGAAAGAGCATGGGCTCGATTCCGACAATAAAGCCGAAGAGACAAAGATGCCCACCAAGGCAGAAATCAAGAAGGGAATCAAGGACGAAATCAACACACGCGCCAAGACAGCAAAACAAGAGATTGGCGCAAAGGCGCTTGAGCACGCAAACGAGAAAACAGGCGGCGCTGCGGGCGTGGGGGTTGATGTGTATAAGGCTGTCAAAGACGCCAAAAAGGCACAATAGGGCAGACAAGAATCCGCGCGAGGCGGATTCTTGGCAGATGCTAGATATAATTCACGAGCGAAAGCTGATTGATTTTCGCCGTTGCGCTTAGCAATGCTTGGTAGTTCATCGTGAGCTGCACGAAATAGGCATAGGTCTCGGGAATATCCGCGTCAATCGCGTCCGAGCGCAACTCTTTGGTTTGCACAAGCAGCGTCTCGGCACGTTCGATTTCATAGCTAAACGCGTTGCCTTGCGAACCTGTCTTGGTGTGTACCTTGATGATTTGCTCTTCGACATGCTCGAGCCATTGCTTGCCGCCTTGCATACCCACACTCCGCAAGCTATCGTTATATGACCCATCGCTCACATCGCCTGCGCGGTAGATTCCAAGCTCGATTGCCTCAATCGCCGCATCGATTTGTTGGAAGATATTGACATGCGGGTCGTCAAGCACAAGCGCATTGTTGCTGTTAAAGGTCAGCGCCGCGCCCTCGCGGTAGGGCACTGTGCTTGCAGGCGCTTGAAGCGGGTTGCCAAAAATATCAAGCGTCGTTGCCCTCGTTGCCGGCGGCACATTGCTATAATCAGCCGAACCATTGACAAGATATGTCTGCTGCGTGCCGTTTACGTTTATGTATGTAACCTGCCGCTGTGTCTCGTTCATCGAGAGGCTCATGAGGCTTGGCGCATGCGTGTTGTCTTTGATTTCGAGCTGCCCATAGAGGTTGATTCCAACGCTAAGGTTCGATTGTGAATCGACAAGCAAACGTTCAAACGCATTTTTCTTTTGTTGCGCTGTGGTCGCTGGGTTGCCGATGTCTGCGTCAAGCAGGTCATCGCCAAGATTCCGCGCGCCGTTTAGAATCACCGCAACGGCGTCAGAAAGCTGACGATAGGTGATGTCATCGGGCGTGATGTTTTGCACGGTAACACCATCGGGCGGTGGCATAGAATCGTTATCGAGCGGGCGATAGAGCGGAATCTCAACGGTCGCTGTTGCCGCGTTTGGCGCTGTGTTGTCAAGCGTAATCGTTACACGATTGCGCAAGTCAGCAAGCGAAAGCCCACTTGGGTGAGGATTTGCGCCGCCTTGTTCGGTATAGAGATCCCCATTCGCATCGGCAGGATTGTCGCCATAAAAGTTAATCGTTGCCGTTCGTGGCGTGCCGTCAATGTCTTTGTAATGCAATGTATATTTCGTGTCTTTGAGCGAGCTGCCCGCAACCTCTGAAAGCTTGGTGCTATCGACAGCATATTCGCTCGTTTCGCTCACGACTTGTGGCACATTGCCCACAAGCCCGCTGCCGTTTTGCTTGAACTGCACGCGGTCGTATTCGACTGTGTAGTCGTTCGCGAAAACATTGAAATCTGTCGCCACGCCGCCGCCTGCGGGCGTGAGGCTCGCGCTCAAGGTTACATGCAACGAGCTCGCGCCATCATAGGGTGCGATTCGGTTCGCGGGGAGCTCGGGCTCGAGGCTTTGGGTTACATGTTGGTCGACAAGGGTGATTTTACCAGCCACAAGCTCGACTTTCACGCGGTCGTTGCCGCCAAACACATTCTCGAGCGTGCTCATCAAATCTTGCATCGTCATTGTGTGCATGTTGTTTTGGTCAATCGTAATCGATGTCCCAGGAGCGCCCGCGACAACGGGCATTCCGGGCATCGGCGGATTCGCATTTGTGTTCGCCTGTGTGCCGCCAAAGGTGAGGGTGATTGTCCCGCCGTTGCGCACCTCTTCGAGCGCCTCTGCGCCGAGCACATCGATAAGCTTTGTGCTGTTTTGCGCCAAAACATTGCCCTCTGTGCGGAATGTCCCCGACAAAGTGTGTCGGCGATGGTCGTTGGGGTCTTGTGTGCCGTTGATGACGCTCGTATTTTTCTCGCCCAAGAAATTGCTTTGGACGTATGTGGTTACGCGTGCGCCAAAACGCGTGAGTTGGTCGAGGTCGTCGACTCCCTCGCCAATCTTGACAGGAGGCGTTGCGTCATTCCCCACAAAGCTATAAAGCTTCTCTTTTTTGCCCGTGTTGGGGTTGATGTAGGAATAGACATTGTCTCTTTCATAAGTAACGGGGACTTGAATCTGAACGATATTGCCATTTTCGTCTTCCACATCGACCGTTACTTCGTATTGCCCTGTTTGCAGATTCGCAACCGCTGTGCCAAGGTTTGTGCCCGCAGGCGCGCCGGCGAGTGTGTCCATTGCAGTATGAAACTCGAGTGTGTTGTCATTTGCGTCTGCCAACTCGCCATTCACGCTATGGTAGCTTTGTCGGCTGCTGCTGACCATATAGAAATCAAGATTGCTGCGCCCATTTGTCAAGTCTTTGATGTTGATTGCGCCATATTCGTTGATGGTTACATCAACAACCTTGTTGGTACTCGTGTTGCCATAGACTTCGCCGATTTTGTCGAGCAAATCTTGAACCTTTGTTGCGTCTCTTTTGTCGATATTGTCGGTATAGTTGATGTCGAGGCTAAACTTTGCCTTGAACGATGTACCATCGGGGCGCACGCCTTGGATATAGAATGTCTCGGGCTCGTTGTTGGTTGTGTCCCAATCATCATCGCCGATGAGGTCGCGCAAGGTGTCTTCGGCAGTGATATAGACTTCTTTTGAAAGCTCCGTGCGGTTTGTTTTGTCCATAATACCTGGGTTGAGCAGGCTCTGGTTGTAATGCTTGACATTGGTAATAATCTCTTTATTATGGTCGCGATTCATACCAAAGAAGAGTTCAAGCCCTGTGATGTTGTATTGCAGCGAATAGTTGTTGCCCAAAACGGCGCGAAGCTCTTGGTCGTTGCCATAATAGCTGCCATCAGCCCCAAAGGGTTGGCGCGTAAGCGCGCTGCCCGCGAAGAGATATTCGCCGCCCACAGCGGTGTTTGCCACAGCAAGCAAGTTGCTGCGATACGCGCGCAAGTCGGAGGCGATTGCAAGCAATGATGTGGTATCATGCGAGTTTGTTGTGGCTTGTACCATTTTGTAGTTGATTTTCTCGAGCAATTCCGTCATGTTTTTGAGCGCCGTATCGGTATGCTTTGTGAAGTAGTTCGCGTTTGAGGCGAGCTCTTTTGTCTGCTCGAGCCGTGTGATGGCGTTGTCCATCATCAAGGCTTTGTTAAAAGCCGTGCTGTCTTGATAACCAAACTTAATGTCCGACCCTGTCGACATTTTGTTGAGTGATGTGGTGAGGTTGTTCATGATGCTTTGTTGGTAATAACTAAGCCCATTGTAGCGTCCGCTGAAACTGATTCGCATCGTTTTTCCTTTGTGTGAAGTCTCTACCACACAACCAAGCAAATACTATTCCAACATTTCAGAATCGCGAGCCGCGAGGGTAGGTATAAGAATCGTTCTGCCATTGCTCATCGATTCCAATCTCCCAGCCACAGCGCGCACGTCTATGTTCGAGCCGTAAGGCATAACATAGACGCAGCGCTGTGGAATATGGG
>CAMXAV010000081.1 GCA_947179285.1 uncultured Helicobacter sp. | reverse complement strand
ATGCCTTTTGGCTCGAACATAGACGTTGCGCGCTGTGGCTGGGATTATTAGAATCATGAGCAATAGCATAGAGATGTTTCGGCTTCGCCTCAACATGACAAGATTCCATGTGTCATTGCGAGCGAGCGGCGCGAGCGTGGCAATCAACCGTCTTTGAATGCTCGACACGGTAGATTGCTTCGCATAAGCTCGCAATGACACAATAGAGGGGGCAGGAAAACCGCACACATTCACCATCAATCCCCAAACAGCGCAAAAGCCTGTGCGATTGCGTCATGCGTTGCGCCGCCGCCAAGCAAGAGCGCGAGCAGAATCCGCGCGGCAAACGGGCTAAGATAGCCTGCGGCAATCCATTGCGGCGCTTGCAGCATCGCGGGCGCGACAAACGCACGCGCAACGCGCGAGGCGCACACAATCGTGAGCCCATGCGTATGACTCGCGAGCGCCTGCTTGAGCGCAAAATGCACATTCCCCGCGCCGCTGCCCGCGACAACAACGCCGCGCACGCCGTCCTCTTTGAGCGCGCCAAGAATCGCGCCTAGCCCATTGTGCGCGTATGAGAGCAGAATCTCGACCCGCGCAAAGCCTTCGGGCGAACGCGCCGCAAAATGCGGCAGCTTGCGCGATTCTGTGCGCAAAAAATGCACAGCGCCCTGCTGCACATAGCCCAAAGCGCCGTTGTGCGCGGCGAAGCAATCTGCGCCAAGCGTTGTCGCCTTGTAGCAATCGGGCGCGAAAATGCTGTCGTTCATCGTAACGAGCACGCCATGCGCATTGTCGCTGCACGCAACGCAAAGCGCGTTGTGGAGATTGCGCAATCCGTCTGCGCCAAGCGCGTTGCTCGGGCGGTTCGCGCCTGTGAGCACGATGGGCTTGTGCGTTGCAACCAAAAGCTGCAACAAAAACGCGCTCTCCTCGAGCGTGTCTGTGCCATGCGTGATGACAATGCCGTCCATATCGGCAAGCGCGGCATCGATTGCGCGCACAAGCGCGAACCACAAATCCACGCCCATGTCGCAACTATCGATATTCGCGAGCTGCATGGGGCAAATCTCTGCGCCCTCAAAGTGCAAGCCAGAAAGCAGCGCGCCGATGGGCACGATTCCTGCGGTGTAGGTTTGCATATCGGGCGCTTGCACGCCCGCAATCGTCCCGCCTGTGGCGATGAGCCCGATTTTTTTCATGCCCCTTGCTCCATATTTGTGGCTGCCTTGAATCGACATGAGGAATTTCTACATATAGCAAGACGCGCCACCAAAAAACTAACGCCAAATACCAAAAGCCACTTTTTCATTATATACTCCACCTAAAATAAAAACCCAAATTGTAAATTGACAAGCTGGGTATTGTTTTTGGGCTCATAATAATTTGCACGTTCTCCAAATTCGGAAACTAATGGAACACTAGGAGAATCTTTAACCTGCCAATGGTCAAAACAAAGGCGCAAGAAGTTTTTCACATTTTGCATGTCATAACTAACGCCAATCATTGCACGCAATCCATAATCGCCATCTTGCTTAACATTCAAATCTCTATCCCAAGGACCACGACTTGTTTGTGTATTGTGGATTCCGCGTACAAAATATTTATAGCCCACCAAATAATTTAATGTCCATGTATTGCTCAAGCGCGAAGCACCCTCGAGCTCAATAGGAACATAAATATATTGCTGCTGTCTTGGGACGATATAATCTCTATCTTTTGCAAACCAATGCCCGATTCCACTCTGGACATAGAGCGCATGATTTTGAACGCCTAGCGCCTGAAATGTATTAAATCCAAGTTTTGCCTCTAATGTTGTAATTGCCGCCGATGCTTGCGTAACAACCGATTCGTTTTTATATGTGTCCGAGCCCGTATCGAGCGTTGAGCCTTTATATTGCCCTGAACCAACAAGCAATTGGGCGTCCAAACTTGTTTTCCATGTTTTCGCAAAATTATATCCTATCTTGCCATTCAGTCCATAAAGAAATAGGTTCATGTTCATGGCTTTAGGTTCAGCATAGCGATAGTACGATAAACCAGCGCCAAGATTTGCAAACGCACCGGGATTAAGATTTTCTTCTGCTAGAACTGCCGAAAAAAATAGGCATAATACCGACATTATTCGTTTCATTCCATTCCTCCTAAAATTCCAAGCCAAGTTGCACGCCTACACGTGTTGTTTTTTGGCTAGGCAAAGTAAAGCTAACAGGCTGATTAGAAATCATCACCTGCTCTTCTGCTTTCATTGCTGCGTAATATCCTCTATCGAATGTTAATTTCGTAAGAAATCGAACAGGAATCGGAACATCAAAAATCAGCTGATATTTGCCCAATTCCCATGATGAGCCCACAAAAACATGGATTCCATAATGGGCAGAATCGGACGTCATATCTACCGATGTTTTGCTAGGGTTGAAATGATAGGAGCTATCATCGCTAACTTCAACAAAGCCACTATCTTTAACATTAGAATGCCAATACTCAACACCATAGAGTAGAGCCATAGAATTTCCTAGAAAATGCCTACCTTCTAAGCCAATAGAATACGTCAACATTGCGCGCGTTGCTGGAAAAGGAATCATAACATCTTGATTTCCTTTTATTCCAAGACCAATATCAAGAAAAAGCTCATCTCTTTCATTCTTCAACACAGGGAAGAGATTATAGCCCCATTTGAGCTGCAAAGTCGAATCGCTAATAATCGAACCTTTGCGTGGGTAGGTATAGACTGCCTCGCCGCCCAATGGAACGCTTTGCCCTGTGTATTTACCCTGCCCCAAAAATCCATTTTCTCCGCTAAAATAGATACGAGCATTTTGCCAAACATAGCCGATACGAATGCCATTATAAAATCCTATATCGCTGCTTGTTTTTGCGCCATTCTCAAAGGTTGATTGATAATAGCCCGGCTGCACAACAAAAGAAAGAAAAAACTCATTCTGATATTTGACGTTCTCTGCATATAATATTCCAAGAATAGGAAGTATGAATAGCAGTTTCTTCATCACAAACTCCTTTTGCAATCCCTCTAAGCCAAATGCTGCTTAGAGGGATAAAGCATTATCGTCTGAACAACTTGCGAATCTTCTTCGCAACATGTTTGTATGATAGCAAATCTTTCAATGCTTAGCAAGGAATCTGTTTAAATCGAAAAAAAAACACCCATGTGTTTCACAATGTAACATTGGTTGCTATTTTTTGCCCATCTTATGCTTTTGCCTGCCCCGAATCGGCAGCATGTGCGATACTCATATTTTTCTTGCTCACACTCGGTGGCACGGGCGCTGCGGGCTCACTCGGAACATCGAGCGAGGCAACAAGCGGCGCGAGCGGCGCGAGCGTGAGCCCCCAATAGAGATTGTGCCGCAAATTTTGCTCGTCTCTTTGCAGCGGCGGCTGCGTCTTTGCAAAGGCGGCTTGCAACGCGGCGATGAACTGCTCTTGCGTGTCGGCAATCGCAAAATTTGTGAGATTGCGCGCAAACTCGAAGCCGCGAATGGCGAGGCTCGTTGCGACAACGGGGCGGTTGGCGACAATCGCCTCGGCGGTCTTTAGGTTGCTGCCGCCGCCAAGCGTCAGGGGCAGAAGAATCACATTTGCCCTTGCGAGCAGCGCAATCAAGACATCGCGGCTGACTTCGCCCAAAATCTTTATTTTTTGCTCATTCAAGAGATGTAAAATGCTGTCTTTTTCGGGCGCGTATTGGTGCAAGATTCTGCCCACAGAGCCGACAACAACGATGAACTGCTCGGGGCGGAGATAGGAAAGATTATGCGAAAGCATGTCCCAAAAGCCAAGTGCATTAGGCGCATGCGCCGAGCCCACAAACAGCGCGAAGCTGCGCAACGCGAGGAGCTTTTGCAGAATCTGTTCGACATCGGGCTTGTGCCGCAAAGAATCCACGCCGTTGGAGCATATCACGAGATTCTTCGCGCCCATCGATTCGAGAATCTCGCCGTCATGCTGCGTGCAAGCGATTGTCGCGTTGGCGTTGGCGCAAATCTCGGCTTCGAGCGATTCGATTGCGGCAATCGCGTTCATGTCGCTCTGCCCAACGCTTTGGAGCATTGCCGCTTTCATCGTGTGTTCGATGTTGTGCGCAGAATACAGCAACAGCGGCTTTTGGTCGGGATAGAGCTTGCGCACAAACGGAAACAGCCACGGCTGCTCGAGCAAGATGGCGTCTGGCAAAAACGCGCGCAAATGCTGGGCGAGGCGCTCGAAATAGGGCTCTTTTGTCGCGAGCAGCGATGTTGCATAGTCGGCAAGCATGGGCGAATAGTGCAGCGCCGAGAGGTCGCGCTTGTGCAAGACGACATCATCGCGCGCATTCTGCGCATGCGTGGGCTCGCAAAGCGCGAAGCTGCGGACATCATGCCCCGCATAGCGCAAGCAATGCGCAATGAAAAAGGAGCGAATCTGCCCGCCGTGGCGCGGCGCAATCGTTGGATAGGTTGTGAGTTGGGCGATTTTCACTATGCCTCCTTTTTTTCTAGCGCAAACTCGATGAAATCATGCGCAAAGTCATGCCAGCTGCGGCGCGCGAATTGTTGCGCCTTTTGCGTGAGATTCTGCAATTCTGCCGCATCGTTGCTTAGGCGCAAAATCCATTCTGCCCAACTTTCAGGCGCGTTTGGGTCGAGGGTGGGCATTAGATTCTGCGTGGC
>CAMXAV010000080.1 GCA_947179285.1 uncultured Helicobacter sp. | reverse complement strand
TGTCAAAGCCTATCGCGAAGGCGGGCTTGAGGCGATTAAGGCGCAGCTCCAAAAAGAGCTCGCGAGCCCAAATTATTGGAGCGAGAGCCTCAAAGACGAAGACGTGCGTTTTGGCTATTATGAATCTGTGCAGTATGTCTTTGTTGCGAATAAGCAGACATCGACATTGGCGCTGTACCAAAAAAATGGCAACCGACTCGAGCAAAAATATAGCCTCGATTCTCTTATGGGCAGCAAGCCGGGCGACAAGATGGTCGAGGGCGACCTCAAGACGCCCATTGGCGCGTATGACCTCACGAGCCGCCTCACGAAGCTCGATTCGTTCTATGGACCTCTTGCCTATGTAACATCATACCCCAACACCTACGATAGAGTGCAAGGCAAGACGGGGCATGGAATCTGGATTCATGGCTTGCCGCTTAGCGGCGAACGCGAAATCAACACGCAAGGCTGCATTGCGATTAACAACGACAGATTGAATGAAATCGACAAGGTTGTGAATCACCAACAAGCCGTGTTGCTGACCTCTGAAGGCACGCTTGGCGAGATGAGCAAGACGCAAGCGGCGGCGCTGCTTGGCGATTTGTTTGCATGGCGGCAGGCATGGGAAGAGAACGATTTGGCGACATATCTTGGCTTTTATGATGAGCAGCATTTCAAACGTTTCGATAAAATGCGCTTCGAGGATTTCAAAGACTACAAACGCAAGGTTTTTGAACGCAAGGAAAGCAAGAGCATTGATTTTACAAAAATCAATATTTCGCCCTATCCCAACGACAAGGGCGAGGCGCTGTTTCGCATTGCGTTCTATGAAAAATACCGCGCCTCGGGCGGCTATCGATTCGAGGGCAATAAGGAAATCTATGTGCGGCTTGTGAATGGCAAGATGCGCATTATCGCCGAAAAATAGAAAGGAAAGAATGAACGCATTAGAACGTATGCACATTGTCATCACGGGGCATGTCGACCATGGTAAATCGACCCTCGTTGGGCGCTTGCTCGCCGACACGCACTCTTTGCCGCAAGGCAAGCTTGAGGGCGTGCGCGCGTCATGCGCCAAAAATGCGCGTCCATTTGAATATTCGATGTTGCTTGATGCGCTCGAGGACGAGCAAAAGCAGGGAATCACGATTGATTCGGCACGTATTTTTTTCAAGAGCACGCGGCGCGAGTATGTCATCATTGACGCGCCGGGGCATATCGAGTTTTTGCGCAACATGCTAAGCGGCGCGAGCAGGGCAGAAGCGGCGGTGCTCGTGATTGACGCCAAAGACGGCGTGGCAGAAAACTCCAAGCGGCATGGCATGCTGCTCTCGATGCTTGGAATCTCGCAAGTCATTGTCGTGATAAACAAGCTCGATTTGTTTGGGTTTGAGCAACGAATCTTTGAGAAAATCAAAGACGAATACCTCGCCTTTCTTGCGACAATCAATGTCGTTCCTGTTTGCGTGATTCCCATTTCGGCTCGCGAGGGCGATAATGTCGCGACACAATCGCCCAAAATGTCGTGGTATCGCGGCGGGAGCTTGCTCGCAAGCCTCGATTCGCTCTCGAACAAAAACGACAGCGATAGTCGCACATTCTTGCTGCCGCTGCAAGATGTGTATCGCTTTAGCAACGAGGGCGATGAGCGGCGCATCTATGCGGGAACGGTTGTGAGCGGGAGCGCGAAGGTTGGCGATTCTGTGCTATTCTTGCCATCGCAAAAGGCGGCGACAATCGAACGATTCGAGGTTTGGAATGCGCCCCAAAAGCAGGCGATTGCGTGGCATGAGGCTGTGGGAATCTCGCTTCGCGAGGATATTTATGTCAAGCCGGGCGAGGTGATGGTGCTCAAGGCGCAATGGGAGCAGGGCAGTTTTTTGCGGGTCGCGACACAGCTGCGCGTGAATCTGATATGGCTAGGGCGCAATCCATTATGCAAAAATAAAGCTTATCTGCTGAAGCTTGGCAGCGCGAAAATCAAGGCGGAACTCGCACATATTGAGCGCGTGCTCGAGGCAGACAACGAGGAGCATATCGCGTTGCACAACGCGAACGAGCTTTTCCGCAATCAGGCTGGCACGGTGGTTTTGCGCCTGCACTCACCGCTTGTTTGCGCACGCTTTGCCGACAACCAAACGCTTGGGCGCTTCGTGCTTGTCGATGAGTATGACGCCGCTGCTGGCGGAATCGTGCTCGATATTGTTCAAAACGCCGCTGTTTCTACACTTGCGACAGCATTGGTCGCAAATGATTCTCTGCCTTCTGGATTCGAGACAGAGCTTTTCGCATTGCTGCGCAAATATTTTCCACATCAGTTTGGAGGTTAGATTTGCTTTTATTTTATGACGCACGCAAGGCATTTGGGCTTTTGCAGCGCGACAACGCGCTTTTGTGCTTGCAGCAGGCTTTGCATAGCGCGCTCGATGGCACACTTTCGATTCGCATCGAGACAATGCATGTCGGCGAACGCAATGTCGAAGACATCGGGCATGGCATGCGCGCCATCTTTGAATGCTACCGCACGAAGCCCTTGAACGAAGCCTTTTGCGAATCACATTGTCGCTATGTCGATTTTCAGCTTGTCGTTGCTGGGCAGGAGCGATTCTTTGTTGGCGAGGCAGAGGATTGCGCTGTGCAAGCGCCCTACAACGAGGAGCGCGACTTGATAGTCTATGAGCCCCCAAATATGCGGGCGAGCCCGCAATTCATCACGCTTTGTGCGCGTTCGCTCGCCGTGTTCTTCCCCAACGATGTGCATGCGGGCGGCTTGTATGTGCATGACGAAAGCGACATCGTGCATAAATGCGTCATCAAAGTCCCTGTGGGGTTGTTGCAGCTGGGATTTTAGGCGAGAATCGGAACGAGATTCTTTAGTGAGATAGAAATATAAATAAGGAACAAACATGACTTTACTTGTTGACATCAATAGCCAGAATCAAGAGCAAATTATGAATGCTATTCAGCTCATTAGGGGCGTTAAGAGCGTCAAGAATATGGACAAGCCCAAAGAGGTGGTAGAGACCAAAGCCGACCGCAAGGCATGGAAAAAGGCGCGGAAAGATTTGGCAAATGGGAAGGCGATTAGCATGGAAGAGCTCAAACAAAAGTTGGGCTTATGAGTTATAGAATACAATACCATAAGGATTTTTTAAAATTCCTTATGAAACATCAAGATATACAGCAAAGGGTTGTGGAATCTTTTGAAGTCATCGCGCGAAATCCGTATCAAAATTCACTTGATATTGTCAGGCTCAAGGGTGAGGAGAATAAATATCGTTTGCGACTTGGAAAATACCGCTTCTTGTATGAAATTATCGAAGAACAAATTCTCGTTTATGCCTACAAGGCAAATAGTCGAGGCGATGTTTATCAATAAGCACATTGTGCTATAATGCGGAATCCGAAAGCAAGACTAAAGTCTATAACGTTATGAGGGGTAATGCCCTCGAAATATATTTGCTGTCTTTTAAGATAGAAGGAGTTTTAATGTTTCAAAAACAAATCCAAATCCAATGGTTGCTTTTTACGCTCATCAGTGCCTTATTCATCACAGCGATGAATTATCATTTTTTTGGACAAATCTACCAACAACTTGATACCGATTCGGGCTTCGCGCTCAAAGCCTCTTTTGTCATCATCTATTTTGGCTTGCTAACATCGATTTTTGCGCTTTTGTTTGTGCCTTATCTGACAAAGTTTTTGATGATTCTTTTGCTTTGGATTGTCTGCCTAACGGCTTATTTTATGTCTGCCTATGGAGTCGTGATTGATAAAGACATGTTTGTCAATGTATTGCGAACAGATACCACAGAGGCTTTTTCTTTGCTTTCGCCCAATCTCTTGCTTTTTGTTGCGCTTTTGGGGGTTTTGCCAACTTTGTTTATCCTAAAAGTACGTATTGTGTATTTTGTGGGAACATGGAAAAAGACATTGATAATCCGCATTGCAACATTCTTGTTGAGCTTGCTCATGGCGGGTAGTCTCTTCTATGTCTATTCACAAACAATTATTCCCTTTTTTAGGAATCATCGATTCTTGCGAGCCCATGAAACGCCTGTGCATCAAATCTATTCTGTTATTAAATATATTAAACAAGAAGTATTGCCCGCTCGGGAGTTTGAATTGATTGCCACAGATGCAATTTTAGCGCCAAGCAATCGAAAACGACTCATGATATTTGTTGTAGGCGAGACGGCGCGGGCGGCGAATTATTCCTTTCAGGGTTATAGTGTCAATGATACAAATGCGTATCTTAAGCATGATTCTGTTATATATTTTAGCGATTTTTCGTCATGTGGGACATCGACAGCCATTAGTGTACCTTGCATATTTTCTGACTTAAAAAGGCATAACTTCTCCTATTCTACCTATTATCGCGAAAATGTTTTAGATATTTTGCAAAAGCTCGGCGTGAATGTTGTGTGGCTAGATAACAACACAAGCGCTTGTCAGGGGGTTTGCAAAAACCTAGAAAAGGTCAAGCTTTTTAAAGAGCCTTATGATGAGGTGCTCTTAGAAGCAATCTTAGAGCCGCTCAAAGAGCTTAAAGAGCAGAATCTGATTGTGCTGCATTTGCAAGGCTCGCATGGTCCCACCTATTTTCAACGTTATCCTGATTCATTTAAACGATTCACCCCAACATGTGATACCAACGAGCTGCAAAAATGC
>CAMXAV010000079.1 GCA_947179285.1 uncultured Helicobacter sp. | reverse complement strand
TGGCTGGGACGCTCACATGATGAGCAATAGTAAATTTTGTCATTGCGAGCGAGCAACGCGAGCGTGGCAATCAACAGGCAAAGAATCCCGACCAAGCAAGAATCCCAACACGGTTGATTGCTTCGCGTAAGCTCGCAATGACAAAGCCAGAATCTTCGAGATTCCAAGCATTAGAGATATTTCGCGCCTCTCGCAATGACGCTAGCCAGAATCCCTACAACCCCAAAACAAGCCCCCTACGCAATCGCGCTCTTATGCCGCCAATGCAATGTCGGGAATTGCGTTTGGATACTGCTTGCAACAAACATCTTCGTCTGAATCATAATCTCGTGCGTGTCGTTGCGCAACAAAATCCATAGCTCGCGGTTGCCGCTTTGGCTCTGTGCAATCGCTTGCAGCTGCTGCAAAATCTCGGCGCTGCTGTCGTCAAGCACGAGCAAAATGGGCGCGGCGCTTTCCTCGAACTCGTCTTGAATATAATGAATCTCGCTTTTCTCCTTCACCGCGTCATGCAATTCCAAAACTTTCATAATCTGCAACCGCTCGCCCTGCTCTTGGAGCTTGCATTTAACGCACACAGGCTCGTGCGCAAGGCGCTCGCCAAAGCTCTCGAGCTCTTTGAGTGTCGAATCAAACGCCATGAGCTCGATTGTGCCGTGCAAATCCGACAAAAACACATTGCCATAGCGGCTGCCGCGCTTGCTAAAGCGAATCTTAATATCCTCGACCTTGCCCACGAGCAACAATATCGACCCCTCGCCAATCTGCTCTAGCTCGCTGCTTTTGGTGTAGGCAATCTTCTCCATCGCCGCCTTGAAATCATCGAGCGGATGCCCCGAGACATAGAATCCGAGACTTTCTTTTTCGAGCTCGAGCAGCTCTTTTGGCTCATACTCGGGCAGCGCCTCAAGCGACAGATTCACGCTCACAAACTCGTCATCATCGCAAAATAGCGAGCTCTTCTGGTCTTCTTTCGCCCTGCGAATCTCGCGCGCGGTTTCGGTGATTGCCTCAATGCTTTGCAAAAGCGTGCGCCGCGAGTGCCCAAAACGCGTCATCGCGCCGCTTTTTATCAGGCTCTCAAACGCCTTTTTGTTGACTTTTTGCGCGTCAATGCGCGACACGAAGTCCTCGAGATTCTCAAATTCTCCATTGGCGCGCTCATCGAGAATCACGCCCACAGCCGCCGCGCCAATGCCCTTGATTGCGCCAAGCCCAAAGAGTATCACCTTCTCATCGCCCTCATCAGCCACGCCAAATTCATTCACCGAGCGGTTGATGTCGGGCGGCAAAACGCGAATGTTCATGTGCCGCGCCTCTTCGATGTATTTCGAGATTTGCTCGGTATTGTTGCCTTCTGATGTCATGAGCGCCGCCATGAACTCATGCGGATAATGATGCTTGAGATAGCTCGTTTGGTAGGTAATCATCGCATACGCGGCGCTGTGGCTCTTGTTGAATCCATACCCCGCAAACTTCACGATGAGGTCGAAGAGCTCCTCGCTCGCCCTTTGCTCAAAGCCGTTGCGCACAGCGCCATCGACAAATTCATTCTTGAGCTTGTCCATTTCTTCTTTAATCTTCTTGCCCATCGCGCGGCGCACCAAGTCTGCCTTGCCGAGGCTGAAGCCGCCGATGGTTTGCACAATCTGCATGACTTGTTCCTGATAGACGATGATTCCATACGTCGGGCGCAGAATCGATTCGAGCACATCGAAGGGGTAGTGAATCGGCGCTTTGCCGTGCTTGCGGTCGATGAAATCATCGAGCATGCCCGATTCCATTGGTCCGGGGCGATAGAGCGCAAGCATCGCGATGATGTCCTCAAAGCAGTTGGGGCGCAGGCGCTTGGCGAGGTTTTGCATTCCTTGCGATTCAATCTGGAACAGCCCCAAAGTCGCGCCGCTGCTAATCAGCTCATAAACAGCACTTTCGTTCACATCGAGCGTGTCGAGGTCGATGGCGATTCCATAGCGGCTCTTGATGAGCTTAATCGCCGCGTCAATGAGTGTGAGCGTCTTTAGCCCCAAGAAGTCGAACTTGATGAGGTTGATGTCTTCGAGATATTTCATCGAATATTGCGTAACAATCTTATCCTCGCCGCTGGGCTTATACAACGGCGTCTTGTTCCATAGCTCGCTATCGGAATCGATGACGACAGCGGCGGCGTGGATTCCGATATTGCGCTTGAGCCCCTCGAGGCGGCTCGCAAACTCCCAAATCTGCTTCGCTTTCTCGTTGCTCTCAATCAATTCCTTGATTTTGGGCTCTTTTTGGAACGCGCCCGCGACATAGCCGTCTTGCCCCTCGACACCCTTGCCATTGAGCGTAATTCCAAGCTCGTTTGGAATGAGCTTTGCCATCGAATCCGCCTCGGCATAGGGCATGCCCATGACCCGCGCGACATCGCGCAAGACGCCCTTGGCAAGCAGGGAGCTAAACGTGATGACCTGCGCGACATTGTAGCGCCCATATTTTTCAACGACATATTCAAAGATTTCATCGCGCCGCGCTTGGCAGAAGTCCATATCAATATCGGGCATGCTCACGCGCTCGGGGTTGAGGAAGCGCTCAAACAGCAGATGATACGCGATGGGGTCGATGTTTGTGATTCCAAGCGCAAACGCGACAAGGCTGCCCGCAGCACTCCCCCTACCCGGACCCGTTGGAATCGCGCGTTCCTTCGCCGCGCGCACGAAGTCCCAGACGATGAGCATGTAGCCCTCGAACTTCATCTTGGAAATCACATCGATTTCGCGCTCCAAGCGCTCGCGGTAGGCGGCGTGTTTCTCGGGCGCAATGCTGCGCAAGCGCTCCTCGAGCCCCACCTTGCAGCGATGTACGAAATAGTCATGCTCGTCCATGTCGAGCCCCTCTTTTTGGGCATAGTCATGCGCAAAGCGAAAATGCGGCGGCGTGGGGTTGCCCAAGTGCAGCTCGAGCGTGCATTTGCCCACGAGCTCTTGCGTGTTGCTAAGCGCCTCGGGAATGTCGAGAAACAGCGCATGCAGCTCCTCGGCAGACTTGAGGTAAAACTCGGACACGGTGTGCTTGAGCCGCGATGTCTCGTTGAACAGGCGGTTTGTCGCGATACACATCAAAGCGTCATGCGGTGTCGCGTCATTTTTGTAGAGATAGTGCGTGTCGTTTGTCGCGACAATCTTTGTCCCGCTCTCTTTGGCAAGCGCGAGCAGGGGCGTCTCAATCGCCCTTTGCGCCGCGATTCCATGCCGCATAATCTCGATATAAAAATCCTCGCCAAAGATGTCGCGATATTCGTTTAGCGCCGCAAGCGCCGCCTCATAGCCGCCGGCTTTGATTCCGCCATATTTTTGAATCCGCTCGGGCGTGTTGTTTTGGTCGACATTGAGATTCCACGCAATCTCGCCTTGCAGGCACGCAGAAGACGCCATAAGCCCCTTGCAATATTTGCGCAACAGCGCCTTGTTGATACGCGGCTTGCCGTAGAATCCGTTGATGTATGCCTCCGAGCTTAGGCGCATTAGGTTGCGGTAGCCCTCTTCGTCTTTGGCAAACAGGCAGAGGTGAAAATGCAGCGGCACTTTGGCATGCACGTCCTTGTCGTTGTGAATGTATGTCTCGATACCGATAATCGGCGATAGCCCCTGCGCCTTTGCGTTCGTGTAGAAGTCGAGCGCGCCGGCGAGCGTCCCGTGGTCTGTAACGCCAATGGCAGAGAATCCGAGCTGCTTGGCGCGGTTCATAAGCGGCTTCATCTTGTTTGCGCCATCGAGCGTGGAATATTCGGTGTGCAGGTGCAGGTGCGTGTAGGGCGGGGTTGGGCGATTGGGAAAAGTCATGGCAAGCCTTGTTTTTGTGCGATTCTACCCCGCCTTGCTTTTAGGGCAGCTTAGAATCATCATTTGTTGACTATATGTTAAATAAACAAGATTAGAATGCGGGTTTATTTTATCACAAGGAGAACGTAATGTTTGAACTTCGCAAATTGCCTTATGGCACAGATTCTATGGCAGGCTTCTTGAGCCCACAAACTTTTGAATACCACTATGGCAAACATCACCAAACGTATATCAATAACCTTAACAATCTGATAAAAGGTAGCGAGTTTGAGGGCAAAGAGCTTTATGACATCATCACAAAAAGCAGCGGTGGGCTTTTTAACAACTCTGCGCAAGTATACAACCACGATTTCTATTGGGATTGCATCAGCCCAAGCCCAAGCGAGCCTAGCAACGAGCTCAAAGACGCCATCAATAGCGAGTTTGGCTCGATGGACGGATTCAAGGAGAAGTTCATCAATGCCGCAACAACGCTCTTTGGCTCGGGCTGGTGCTGGCTCGTGTTTGTGCCCGCGACAAAGAAGCTCGAGATTGTCCAAACGAGCAACGCGGCAACGCCGATTACGGACGGCAAGATTCCGCTTTTGGTCGTTGATGTGTGGGAGCATGCGTATTATATCGACAACAAAAACGCGCGCCCGGCGTATCTCGAGAAGTTTTTCGCGCATATCCATTGGGCGTTTGTCAGCAGCGCGCTCGAATGGGCGAAAAAAGAGGGCGCTGGCTCGGTGCGATTTTATATCAACGGGTTGCACAAAAAATAGCGCTTTGCGATTGCAAAGGCTCATGATGGGCATTTGCCGCTGTGTTGTGGAATTGCGAAAGTAAGCTTTTGCAATCGGCTTTGGAAGTCAATTCCAAAGCCTCCCCCATGATTCTAGCTATTGTCATTGCGAGCGCCCCACTTTCCCCCTCCCCTGCGGATGGGGCAGGGGTGGGTCGTTAATTGTCATGTTGGGCGAAGCGAAACATCTCTCTACTATTGCTCATCATGTGAGCGTCCCAACCACAGC
>CAMXAV010000078.1 GCA_947179285.1 uncultured Helicobacter sp. | reverse complement strand
CGTCATCGAGTTCAGCGCTGGGGGCGAGAATGTCGCCGCAAATCCCGAAGTGCATGTCGTCGACCTCGGCAACTTGCGCCTTGCAAACAACCAAAGCTTTACCATTGACGGCGTAACCATTACCAACATCAGCACCGATGTTTTCCGCGCCACAGACATCGCGCAGGCAATCGCGCAATATGCCCAAAACGGCGCGCTCGATGCGAGCTTGCAAGACAAGTTTAGCGTTACAGGCAACTTTGCGAGCCTCAAGGGCGATTGGGCGGGCGCAACGGTTGCGGCAAGCGCTGGCACTCTTAGCTTCACAAGCACGCTCAATCGCAACATTCGCGATTTGAGCCTTAGCTTCGATGGCAACGGCAATAGCGATGTGCCCGCCGACATTACCGCGACTATCAAGACAAGCCACGGCGATGTCAGCGCAAGCGTTGCGAGCGCCACTCTTAGCCTTGCAACCATTGGCGCAGTGGGCAAAGAGTATATCGCAGCGAGCGGATTTGGCACAGCTACTACTCCTACTGAATTTTTGGATTATTCAGTTCCATCTATTAATATTCCCACAACAGCAGGAGACACGACATTCACATTCAGCCTCCCCGATGCTGAAGGCAATGCGCAAAGCTTTACGCTTACATTCACAACAACAACAGCACCAACTACTGCAACCGACATTAGCGCTGCTCAATTGCTCTCTATTCTCAACGGCACAGCAACATCGGGCACTGTTACGGTAGATGATACGACAGCTACTTGGGCGATTGCAAATAATGACTCAACCAACGGCGCGTCATTCAGCACCGCAAACTTCAAGGCGCTTGGAATCCAATTTGCAAACCAAACGGGCGGAAATGCTGGCAAATTGATTGTTAGCGACACAGATTCCCTCGCCAAGCTCGGAATCAGCGGCACAATCGACCTTGGCGGCACAAGCACTGACATTACGCTCCCCGCTGGCGTTGCTGCCAACCTTTCGCAGGGCGAGCCCGCAGCGTTTAGCACCGTGAGCCTCAAGGCAAACAGCACGAAATACGAAGACGTTGCGTCTTTGACCGTTGATGGGCAAACCTACAAATTGCAGATTATCAACAAACAAGCCACCGATTTCACGATTGATGCGGATACGTTTGTGAAGTTGATTCAGATGGGCTCTAGTGACACTGCTGCTACTAGTGCGTATGACTATGGCAAGTGGAACAACACAGCTTGGAGCGGCTCTGCGACAAAGATTGCTGATGATGCTTCTGGGGTGTATTATAAGGTTGTTTCTGCCGATGGCAAAACAGAAGATGTTGGCGTCTCGTTTGGTGCGTTGCTCACCAAAGGGCTTGGAATCAAAGCCGAGCTCGATGGCAGCTTCCCGCTCATCAACGGATTCAAGTTTGCTTCTGCTAATAGCTCTCTTTGGACAGACAACCACACCGTCAAGCTCGTTACATCTCAAGCCTTTGGCAACCAAACACTAAGCGCAACGATTACGCCCAACGCTGCCGAGCCTGCGAGGGTTGAGACAACAACATTCACGATTGACAACGGCGACACAACCAACACCGTTACCATCACCGGCGCGGGAATCACCGGAACCGCCGCTGCTACACAGGTGCATAAGCTGCTCACCGATGGCATGATGGACGCAAGCTTCTTTGCGCTCGCCGAAGGCGCTGACCCCGCCGCAACCCCCGCACCCGTTGTAACCGTGAATGGCGCTGCGTATAGCGCAAGCAATGCAAACAGCTATAAAGAGACATTTGCGCTCGCTGGGGGGCTTAAATACACTAGCGGAAGTGGCGTTGTGGGCATTGAGCTTGACTCTGGCGCAACCGCCGAGCAAAAAGCCGCGCTCAAGAGCGGCACGATTACGCTCACCCAAACCACCGGAGACGCCGCGCCCGTTTCGCAAGACGTTGTGATTAGCGCGTCTAGCCCTGCGACAAACGGCGAGATTAGCGTAACCTTTGGCGCGCTCAAGGCGGGGCAGAGCTATACCTTTAACGACAAAACCGTTGTGGCAACCAAAGACCTTAGCGCTGGCGATGTCGCGAGGGCATTCACGCTCACTAGCGATGATAGCTTCGATGGCGCTGTGATTCTCGGCGCGTTTGACACAAACGGCAAGATTGTCGAAAGCGAGGTGCTCTATGGCTTTAGCGGCGCGGACAACAGCACGCTCATTATTCGCGGCACAACGAGCCAAAGCATCACTGCGGCTGCCGAAGCGAAGGTAACAGGCACTGGCACGATTGGTGTCGACACGCTCGGAATCAGCCAAGCCACCAAGCAGCAAGGCTCTGATGGCAGCGCGCCAAATGCCGACAGCTATGTAACCTTTAGCGTTGCCAACGCGGGCGGAGCGAGCGCTGCGACCGTGATTACCGCAAACACCGGCGCGCTCGATACGATTAGCAATTTTGATGTCGCTAATGACGGATTGCGGCTCAAGATGACAAACGGCAGCTACTATGGAGACGAGCAGGCGCTTAGCGGCAATGTGAATACCGGCGATTCTATTTATGTTGATGCTGCTGGCAACACTCTTGCTGCGAGCGCGGCGAATGGAATCATTAGCTTTAGCGCTGTGAATGCGAGCGGCGATGCTGTGGCTGACGCGGCGATTACGCTCGAACAAAAGCTTTATGTTGCAACCAACAACATCGGCAACAACAAGGTCGCTGGGTTCGCACACGAGGGCGATTTCTATGTTATCGCCACTGGCGCAACCGGCAACAGCACGACTGACGACATTGTCGTTAAGCTTGCTGGCGTTGGCGGCATTACGGATATTACGACTTTGTTGGCGTAGGGGTTGGCTTGGCTTTGCCCCACGTGGTTCTTTGGCAATGCGTGTTTCTATGGCAGCAATGTCGGAAAATCTGCCATGCGGCTAATGCCGCGTGGCGGCGGAAGTGAACGCGATGCTTGCAAAATGCTCTCTATGGGGTGCGCTTGAGCGCCCCTGCGGGGGCGAATGTCATGTTGAGGCGAAGCCGAAACATCTCTAGCTTAGAATCTCGCAAGATTCTAGCTATCGTCATTGCGAGAGGCTTTAGCCTCGTGGCAATCGACCGTATGGGTCGCTCCAAATCGTTGGTTGCTTCGCAATGGCAAGGCGAGGTGCATTGCGCCTCTAAGGCTTGTGTCTGGCTCATATTCGGGCTAGGCACAAAACCCAAAGACAAAGCAGGTGCATAATTTATATGCACTCAAAGTCGCGGTTTTGTCGTTATGAGCGCTTGTGTGGCTCGCAATTTGTTCGGGGCGACTAAAATAAATTCTCTATTGAAAGGACAATAACATGAGAAAATCAGACGTTGCATACGGAGTTAGAAATACTCTTAGACTGAATGAGAATGAATGCAAATGGATAGATGGAGCTGTTGTCATCGGACGACAAGGAGGCAAGCAGATATTGGAGATTGTAGAAGAAGTCTCGAGTGTTTTAAAAAGATACAATAATGTGAAAATCAAGTTTACAAATTGTGTCTTTAAAAAGCAAATCAAGTTGGAACAAATCACCTTTAAGGACATTCTATATTTTATCAATTCAACCTTTGAAGAAGAGGTTGATTTTTCACGTTCTCTTTTTGAAAAAAGGGTATTCTTTTCCGAATCTACTTTCAAGAAGAATGCTTCTTTTGAAGAGGTGATTTTTGAGCACAATGCGTACTTCGATGAGGCAACATTTGAGAATGAGGCAAATTTTGACATGAGTGAGTTTTGTCGACATGCTCGATTTTGTGGGGCAAATTTTAAAGAATTTCCCAATTTCATTCAGACTATTTTTGATTGGCAAATCAATCTGACAAATGTGGAATTGGTTAGCATTGATAGCTTGAATGATAGGATAGATGGGATTTACAACAAAAGAAAATCCAAAGGGAGAGAATTGCCAAAATACAAGATAGTCAATGAGCTTCGCGATAGCTTTAGAGCCATTAAATCTGCTCTCATTAAGGATAATAATATGCTTGATGCAGAACATTATGAGGCGTTGGAGCAACGTTGCAAAGAGATTGTGGAGGATAAAAATTCTAACCAATAATGTTTCGCCGCACTTATGGTGAGAGAATTATGGTTAGGTATTTTCCATAAAAACCATGCGCAAGAATGATTGTGCCAAATTAGTCATATCGGAGTTGCGGCTTGGTCGCACGTATTGCGTTCTGCTTGTGCGCTCAATTCTGCACCCCTGATGCACTGCTGTCTTGTGTGTTTGTAGTAGGGCGCGGCAATCAACAAACATAGAACACTAAGATTAGTGAAACAATAAAAGGAGAAAAAATGGCAGACATGAATAATCAAGATATAGCAGGCAATATTGAAACAATTAGAAATGCTCTTGGGAATCCTGATGGGTGCAAGATTACATACATTGAAGCAACTCGCACTTATACAATTGCGCCACAAGAAGGTCAAAAAGAAGTGCGCATTAGTGTTGTTAATGATATTGTACACGACAATAGTACAATTCATCTTTTTGAAGTCTTTAGTTTTTCATTTCAAAAATGTGTTTTTGAGATTGAAATATCGTTAGGGCGCGAAATTTATAATGTACTTCGTTTCGGCAAATGTACTTTTAATGGAAATGTAAATTGTATAAATACTACTTTTAGAAACTTCTTAAGTTTTTCAGAGTCTACTTTTGAGCAACATGCATTTTTTACAACGGCTACTTTTGATAAAGGCACACAATTTTTGAACAATATATTTAAGCAATGGGTTGATTTTCAGAGTTGTCATTTTAATGATGAAGCAAGTTTTTCAAGGACAATTTTTGAGCAAAAAGCTTTATTTTTAAAAACCGAGTTTAATGGGGAGGCTGATTTTGGTAACACCATCTTTAAGGCAGAGGCGACTTTTTCAGGCTCTAAATTTAAAAGAAGCCTTCAATTTAAAGAAACAATTTTCGATAATTATGCTCACTTTGAC
>CAMXAV010000077.1 GCA_947179285.1 uncultured Helicobacter sp. | reverse complement strand
CATCGGGGAAATTCACACGCGTATCCGTACCTTGCAACATGCGAATCGGCGAGCTGCTCTCGGGCTTCTCGCGCCCAAGCAGAATCACAAACTTGCCGCTTTCGGTGCGCATCTTCGTTGCGCCCTCCGAATCAAAGCCAAAATCATCGAGCGCATCGGGCAGGTAGAGATAGCTATATAGCGACCAAGGAGAGTTTTGCAACATCTCGCCAACGAGCGTTTGCAATGTCTCGGGCATCATGCCCCAATTGTAACGTTCAAAATCATTCTTGATAAATTGGCTAGACATCGAGAGTAGGCTCACAATCTCGTTGAAATTGCCTTCCATATAGTTCGCATAGCGCGAGGCGTTAGACCTTAGAATATCGTCTGTGTCCTTAGAAATCACATCATCAACAGACAAGGAAACCAAAACGCTCAAGGCTAAAATGCCCACACACACCACAGCTAGAGTGCAAACAACGAGCTTCACCCCAATGGTTAGATTCTTGAGAAAACGCATGCAATGTCTCCTTTGGTCTCCAAAAACCGCTGGCGGCATTATAACATTTTAGTCTAAATCCTCTTTGCCAATCCTCTGTGGCGGCTATGCCTCGAACTTGCGACGTTTGGAATCCTCGACAGAATCGACAGCCATTTTCGAGATTTCGTTGGCAATCTCGTTGTTTTGGCTCGCAATCTGCGTATTTTCTTGCGTGAGGCTCTCGAGCTGCGCAACGCTTTCGTTGATGTGCGTAAAGCTCAATGTCTGCTGCTTGATGACTTCGGCAACTTCATTCACAGCCTGAACGAGCATATTTGTGTTCGCCTCAATCTCGCCAAGACTCTTGCCCGTCTTCTCGGCGAGCGTGCGCACCTCGTCTGCCACAACGGCAAAGCCGCGCCCGTGTTCGCCCGCGCGCGCGGCTTCAATCGCGGCGTTTAGCGCGAGCAAATTGGTTTGGTCGGCAATGTCTTTGATGATGTTGATGACATTCTTGATGTCCTCACTCTGAATGCTGACTTTGTGCGTCTTGTCCTCGACATCTTGCATGGCAACCGTGATTTCCTCAATCGAAGCGCTCGTTTGTTGCAGGCTCGAAAATTGCGTGTCCATAGAGGACGAAAGAAGCTCCGAAGAATCGCGGAGATTCTGCGATTTGTGTTGCAAATCCTCGCCGAGCTCAAACTGAATCTTGAGCATGTGGCTCACCTCTTTGCCCATGTGATTCACGCCCTCGAAGAGCTCATGCATGATTCCTTGCAGATGTGTCGAATCGACACGTTGCGTGAAGTCGTTCGCCCCATACATGCGCAAAACCTCGCGCACATGGGCGATGTTGCTATAAAATGTTTTCAGCAAATTGTTCAGCAATTTTTGCAGCTCCAAAAGCTCGGGATTGTGCGGCGCGGACTGAATCTCGAGCTTCAAAAAGCCCTGACTCGCCTTTTTGACAACCTCTGTCGTCTCGGCAATCATGCGGTTGTCCTCGCGCAAGCCGCCTTCGACCTTCTCGATATTGCGCAACAAGACGCGCGCCATTTCGCCAAATTCGTCATTGTTTTTAATCTCGATATGCTTCATCTCTTTTGTGTCGTGGTTGATAAACGCGCAAAATGCGGCGATGTTCTCGCCAATCTTATGCAGCGGCGTGATGATTCCGCGGATAATAATCAGCGAAAAACTGACAAAAACAACGATGGCGATAACGACCATCGTCAGCATTGCCTTGTCGATGAACGCAAAGGCTTCTGATGTCTCGTTGTTAATCCATTTTGAAAATTCGTTCAGCTTGTCCGAAGCCGCCTTGCGCATCGCCGCGTTGCGTTTGGCATAGTTGTCCATTCCTGTAACGCCCTGTTGCTGCGAGGCTTTCTCGCGTGCTTCCATTGTCTCTTGCAACGCGCCCGCATAGTCTTTGAATCCGTTAATCACCTCTGTGCTCTGCGTGCGCCCCTCGTCTGTAAAAAGCGTGGCATGCAAGGCTGTTAAATCGGCGACCATTTCATGGATTGTGGCGATGAATGTTTTGTAGGCTTCTTGGCTGCGATTGTTTTGGTAAAACAGCTGCCCGCCGCGCAAGAATTTGATTTGCACTTCCATAATGATTTCATTATGCACAAGGCGCTTATCGGCAAGCATGCTTTCGCGCTTGAAAACACCATAAATGCACGCTAACATCAAAAACAGAAAAAGCGGAAAAAGCATCAGGCGATACTTCACACGAATATTATTAAAAATATTCATCGCAACCCCCTCTTGCTGGCATCTATGCGCATGATTCTAACATATTTTTTGCCCCTACTTGAGGGATTTTTTGCCACTCATCACCAAAACTTCTTTGAAGACTTCGCGGATATGTTCGACAGCGACAATCTCGACAGAATCGAGCACTTCTTGCGGAATGTCCTTCAAATCGCGTTGGAAGTTTTTGCGCGGAATCAGCGCCTTTTTGACCCCCGCCTTGTGCGCCGCGATGAGCTTCTCGCGCAAGCCGCCAATCGCAAGCACCTTGCCGCGCAACGTAATCTCGCCCGTCATCGCGATTGTCTGCCGCACAGGCAGGTTGCACAAAATAGACGCCATCGCGCTTGCCATCGCGATTCCCGCGCTTGGTCCATCTTTTGGTGTCGCGCCTTCTGGGACATGCAGGTGCAAATCATAGACATGATAAATCTCCTCATGCTCATTGTCGTCTTCGTCATCGCGCGCTTTGGGCTGCGGAAATGGCGGCGTTTGCAAGATTCCATCATCAATCAAGCCTTTCACAACGCTAAACGCAATTTGCGCCGATTCTTTCATCACATCGCCCAAGCTGCCCGTGAGTTGCAGCTGCCCCTTGCCCTTGAGCTTCAGCGCCTCGATTTTCAACACATCGCCCCCAACGCTCGTCCATGCAAGCCCATTGACGACACCAACGGCGTCTTTCTTGTCGGTTTCGTCAATCTCAAACACGATTTTGTCGAGATATTCGGGCAGATTCTTAACGCTCAAACTAATCTTGCTCTCTGTTTCGTCTAGCAGCAATGTCGCCGCCTTGCGCATGATATGCGCGATTTGGCGGCGGAGGTTGCGCACGCCCGCCTCACGCGTGTATTTTTCGATAATCTCCTTGAGCGCGCTTGGCTGAAAATGAATCTCGGACGCATGCAAGCCATGCTTCTTGAGCTCTTGGGGAATCAGATATTTTTTGGCAATCTCAAATTTTTCTTGCGGCGTGTAGCTATTGACTTCGATAAACTCCATTCTGTCGCGCAGAGGCGGCGGAATCGCGCCCACATCATTCGCTGTGGCGATGAAGATGATTTGCGACAAATCAAGATTGAAATTCGCATAATAATCGCGAAACTCGACATTCTGTTCGGGGTCGAGAATCTCGAGCAACACAGAGGTTGGGTCGCCGCGATAGCTCTTGCCGACTTTGTCAATCTCATCAAGCACCATCACGGGATTCATCTCTTTTGCGTCTATGAGCCCCTGCACGATTCGCCCGGGCATTGCGCCAACATACGTGCGCCGATGCCCGCGCAATTCGTTGACGTCTTCGAGCCCGCCAAGCGCAATGCGCACGAGCTGTCGCTTGAGCGCTGTGGCAATCGAGTTTGCGAGCGAGGTTTTGCCCACGCCAGGAGGTCCATAGAAACACAGAATCGTGCCCTTAGAATCCTTATGATTCTTGCCACGTTGCGCCAAGAGTTCGCGCACGGCGAAGTATTCGACTACGCGTTCTTTGGGCTTTTTGAGCGAGTAATGGTCGGCGTTAAGCTGCTTTGCCACTTCTTTAACCGAAAGCTTCTTGTTCGACTGCTTGCCAAACGGAATCTCGAGCATCCATTCAACATAATTATGCAGCACATTCGCGTCCGAGCTATCGGGGTGCATGCGGCTTAGCCTATCGATTTGCTTTTTGATTTCTTTATGCGCGCCGGCGGGCATGTGCTCTTTCATCGCCTCGAGCTTCTTGCGGTATTCGTCAATCTCTTCATCACGTTGCGCGTCCACGCCGAGCTCTTTTTGAATCTGCTTCATCTGCTCCTTGAGAAAATATTCTTTATTAATTTGTTCCATTTTATTATGCACTTTGTGCTTAATCTCGCGTTGGAGCTTCAGCGCCTCGGTTTCTTCGATGATATAATCCACGAGCAGCAATAGCCGCTCCTCGGCGTCTTCTTCGATAAAAATCTTATACGATTGCTCCTTCTTGAGCTTGAGCGTGCTCGAAATCAAGTCGATGATTCTATGCGGGTCTTGGTTTTCTTCAATCGTGCGCAACAAATCGACAGGGAAGCTTTGGTTGTAGCTCGAAAGCGTCTTGAGCTTGTCTTTGAGAATCGTCATAATCGCGTCAATGCGATTCGCATCGCCGCCGTTGGCAGACAACAAGCCAATCAGCCCCACGAGCGGATTTTCGTTGCGAAACTCGAGAATCTTGCCGCGCGCAAGCCCCTGAAACAAGAGCTTGATGCGCCCATCGGGCAACGCAACCTTGCGCATGATGTTGCCAATCACGCCCGCGTGGTAAAAGCTATCGACCGAGCGATTCTCCTCCTCGCCACTCTTTGTCGTGGCGACAAAAATCATCGATTCGTTTTCCATTGCGTAATTGATTGCCTTGATGTTGGCGTCATCATTCACAAATATGGGCACAATCATAAAGGGATAGAGAAAAATATCATCTTCGACTAAAATGGATAATTCGGCGGGAAAATCTGAAAGCTTATCAATCTGCATTGTTTTGTGTTCTCCTATTGAATGTGTGCGAATCCTAACATATTTGTGCTTTAGAATCGCAAACGCGATTCGAGCGCGCCACGTCAAACGCGCAAAGCGCCCGAGCGGCATATTTTTTGCTACAATTGCGGGGCAATTTTTGTCGTTTTGAAATATGGCTATTGTCATTCTGAAGCCGCTTGCGGCTGAAGAAACTTGACATGCGAGAATCATGAGATGTTTCGGCTATCGCCTCAACA
>CAMXAV010000076.1 GCA_947179285.1 uncultured Helicobacter sp. | reverse complement strand
GCCTCATCTTTATCATTCGCCCATTCGCAACGTTTTATCTCTGTTTTTTCTGCAATTCCAAGCTTCAAAGATTTTTGTAAATCCGTGCTTGTAATGCTCAATGGAATTAGCTCGGGAGAAATTGTACCATTGTTCCTAGCAGAGAGAGGCTTTTCCTCTGTTTTTTGGAATCCTAAATGCTGATAAAAATCTAAAGCCCATTCAAGACTATTAACTTTTATTGTTTCAAATGCGCACAAATGTTTTACAAAGGCTTCTTCGATAAGCGCCTTTCCCACACCTTTTTTAAAGATATGTGGAGAGACAAAAAGCATTGCGATTTCATCTTTTTCTACTTCAATAAAGCCTAAGCATTCTTGATTTTTTTGAGCTATAAATAGATTTTTGGATTTTAAAATAGCCTCACGTATTTCCTCTCTCATGCCAGAGATTTCTTCCTCACTCAAACCTGTATATGTGGCTCTTGCGCCTTCTTCCCAAATGGCAACAAGACGTTGCATTGTTTGCGTTTTCCCAACTTGTTTAAAAGATTCTGCAAGAGTGATAAAGCACAAAGAATCTTTTGTGGGCTCTAAAGTCTGCTGCAAACATTCCCTCGTTGCTTCCATAGGCGTTAGCATAATTTCCTGATAATCCCGACAACTATAAAAGGGCTCACCTGCTTTGTAAAAACCTAGTTTGTTATAATAAGAAAGTGCTTGTTCGCGACTATTGAGCTTAATTTTTTCAAATTGATATAAATGCCGGCTCAAAGATTCTTTGATAAGTGTCTTGCCAATCCCTCTACGAAAGTGTTGGGGAGCAACAAAGAGAAGCGTAATCTCATTGCCTTTTACGGCAATAAAGCCCAGCCACTTGCCAGCCTCTTTGTATATTAATATTTCCTCCGCTTTCGCAATATAATCTTTTTCCAATACTTTACGTCTATGGGTGATAAATTCATCGCTTACATTTTGTGTGGCTCGCACAGAATCTTTCCATATTTTAAGAAGCTTTTCGATGACTTGTTCTTTTTCAAACTCCTTACAAGCTTCTTGGAAAGTCATCAAAGTAAAAGCAGATTCAATACCCACAATCTCCCGCAATTTAGCAATTTCAGATTCTGCAAAATGACGCATATTCCAGCTTGTATCACTCCCGCAAATCTCCACTGCAAAATTACGCAAAATCTGCCCACCACATTCACTATGCACGACTTCGGGGTGAAATTGCAACGCATAAATCTTACGCTTCAAATCTGCAATCGCGCAATAATGCGTATTGCCACTTTTGGCAAGCTCAATAAAGCCGCTTGGTATACTCTCAACCTTATCGGCATGGCTCATCCATACAATAGAATCTTGTTTGACGTCTTTAAAAAGATGGGTCATGTCCAATGTAGAATCTCTTGCAATTTTCTGCATAAAAACTGCCTTTACGGGCATATCTTGCACAGATTCTCTTTTATATTCCACAAAGCCTAGCTTTTGATACAATACAATATTTTCAAAACTTTTTTCACTCGTAAAAATCTCATATCTCTTTGCAGGCAACATTGCACAAAGAGCCTCAATCAGAGCACTCCCAATACCTTTCTTGCGATAGGCAGAATCCACAAAAAGCTTACCTATATATGCGGTATCATTTTCTTTATATCCACGTACAGAGCCAATAATTTTCCCATTTTCAAGCACACATTTAAGAAATAACTTTCGCTTAAATTCGCGTTTTATGCTCTCAATGTCTTGCGTCAATGGTTCAATATCCATTTTACCAACACGTTTTGCCTCATCAACAAAAGCAGCATGTTGGAGAGCAAGAATAGCTTGCAAATCTTGTTTGTGGGCAGGCATAATGGCATAGCTGGGAGGATTTTTAAATAAAATTGATGATAATTTGTCCGTGCGTACTTCTAAATGCACAATCGGAAAATCTCTACCCGCAGAATCTGTGGGACTTTTGCCAACGACTTCAAAGCCAAGATGTCGATAGAATCCTAAGGCTTGGGGATTCTGCTCGTTGCAATCAACCCTAATCGTTTGATAGTGATTTAAAAATCGATTTAGGGCTTCCTTGATGAGTGCCCTTCCGATACCTTGCCTAAAAATAAGTGGCGAAACAAATAACATTTCAATGCGGCTTTTTTCAATCCCGATAAATCCCAAAAATGTCTTTTTTTGTCTTGCAACAATCACATGTTGTGTCGATTTCAAAGCCTTTTTGACTTCACGCTGAATCGACAAAATATCTTGTTCATTCAAAAAATGATGGCTTGAACGCACAGAACCTTCCCATAATTTCACCACATGTTGCAACATCGCCTTACCAAGCAAATCATAAGAAACTCTTTGTGATTCAAAAACTAAATGTGGCAGTTCCTTGCCCTTGTAAGATTTGATACATTCATCAACTTTTTTCATGCCCAATCTTTGTGCAACCTTGATAGAGGCAAGATTATCTTCTTTGACAAAACAATGCACTTTTTCAAGCCCCAAAACCGAAAAAGCATATTCCATACACGCGTTTGCGCATTCTGTCGCATAACCTTTACCCCAAAAATCATGACGCAAGAGATAGCCAATTTCAATGACTTTTTGTGGCTTATCTTGCGCTATTTTATCTGTATGAATCGTCTTATAATTTAACCCAGCATTGCCGATAATTTCACCACTTTTTTTATCAACAATTGCCCAGATTCCAAAACCATTTTGTTCGTAACTTTTAATCTGTTCATCGAGCCATTCTTGTGTTTCTTGCGCCTCAAACCCCTGCGCCCACGCATACATCGTTTGCGAATCGCCCAAAATCTTACAAAGCGTCTTGAAATCTTTTTGCGTATATTCACGCAAAATCGTGCGCGGTGTCGCAAGAATCGCGTGTGTGTCGCTCGCACAATCTTTTTGCTGCCCGAGATTGCGCGATTGGGGCTTACGAATCTCTAATATCGCCTTGCCAAACTCCTGCGCATCGGCTTTGATGACCTTGCCGCCAAAATGATGCGCTATCAAATGTAAGCCATAGCAAATTCCAAGAATCGGAATCCCAAGCGCAAAAATCGCGCTGTCAGGCTTGTATGCGCCCTCCTCATACACGCTCGCGGGACCACCGCTTAGGATAATGCCTTTGGGGTTTTTCGCCCGCACCGATTCGATGCTTTCAAAATAAGGCACAATCTCGGTATAGACCCCATATTCTCGCAATCTCCGCGCGATGAGCTGTGTATATTGGCTGCCAAAATCGAGCACTAAAATTTGCACATGCATTCTCAATTTCCTGTGAATTTTTGCGGCATTATAGTCTATAAAATCTTAAAAAAAAATTAATCTACCCCCAATCGCCGCATTTCTTTTAAGGCAGATTCCAAATGAGAACAAATCTCGTTTGCTAAAACCTCCGGACTTGGCAAATTTTCGACATCTTCTAAACTCTCATCTTTGAGCCAAAATATATCCAAATTTGTTTTATCTCTCTTTTGAATTTCCGCAATGCTAAAAGCGCGGAATCTTTCACTTTCTTGCCGCGATTCTATCGCGCCCCACTTTATAGCAATTTTCAAAATCTTTCAAATGTTCCTTACTCAAAGGATTGCTGACAAGACTTAGGTTTATATTTGTGCGCATATCATACACCCTTTCGAGGTTGCGTCTTTTTCTGAAGCGACTTTGTCAAAAAACAGCACATTCGCCTTGACGCCTTGTGCATAAAAAATTCCTGTGGGCAGGCGCAAAATCGTATGCAGATTAAAATCTTCCAAAAGCCTTTTGCGCACCTTTTCGCCCGCACCCGCCTCAAAAAGCACATTATCGGGCAACACAACCGCCGCCTTGCCCTCATTTTTGAGAATATTCATAATATGTTGCAAAAAATTCAGCTGCTTATTAGAAGTTGTCGCGAAAAAATCCTCGCGATTATATTCCTCTTTTTGCGTCTTGACTTTGCCATTTTCTGCCAGAATCTTTGCCGCAGACTTCTTGCCAAAAGGAGGATTAGTCAGCACCCTATCAAAGCGACGATTCCCGCGCTCACTTAGAGAATCTCCGACCTCTATGATGCCATCATCGCCCCCAATTCCATGCAAATAGAGATTCATCGCGCACATAGACGCGACTAAAGGTGTAATTTCTTTGCCATAAAGCCTTTCGCTTTTAAGTTTTCTTATCTCCTCTCTGTCTTTTGTTTGCGCCTTCATCACCTCATACGCGCGCAGCAAAACCCGCCCGTGCCACATGCCGGGTCGCAGATTTCCATATCGGGCCTTAAATCCATTAAAGATACGATAGAATGAATCAGCACGCGAGGTGTGAAATATTGCCCCGCTCCCGCCTTTGTCTCTGTGGCATTTTTGGCAAGCAATCCTTCATAAATCGCGCCCTTGACATCGACTTTCAAGCCTAGCCATGTTTCACTATTTATCATCACAAAAAACTTCTTGAGATTCGCGGGTTCTTTGATTTTATTTTGCGCGCCATTATAGATAAGCCCTATCACACCATCAGATTCCGAAAGCTCTGCGAGCGCACTATTATATGCAGTCTCTAGCTCTAATCCATCGAGTCGTATCAGCCGATTCCATTTACAATTTTCAGGGATTCTGCTATGCTCTCCAATCTCTTCTCTTTCGTTTTCCATTTTCAAAAACAGCAGATAGCTAATTTGAGCAACATAATCCGTATAGCTCACGCCACTATCACGCAGAATTGTTGCGAAATTCCAAACTTTTGCGACAATCGCTTTTTCACTCATGGTTATTCCTTTTTATGATTTGCTCTTAGCCTTAAAAACAAAAAACTCTAGCTTATTCCCTTTTTGAACAATTCAAACAATTTAATATTTACATAATACTTATTTCTGCCAATATTAACGCAGGTTAAAATTCTCAATTCTTGACAAATCTTTAAATATTTTGAGGCAGTTTGCCTTGATATTCTCAAACGTTCCGCAATATAATCTATTTTAGTATAAGGGTGAATAAAGAG
>CAMXAV010000075.1 GCA_947179285.1 uncultured Helicobacter sp. | reverse complement strand
GGCTCGAACATAGACGTTGCGCGCTGTGGCTGGGAGATTAGAATCGGTGAGCAATAGCAGAATCGGAGGTGCGGTTTTAACCGCACATATAAAATGATGAGTGCGACTAAAGTCGCACCTCCAATGTCATGTTGAGCGAAGCGAAACATCTTGTCATTGCGAGCGAGCGGCGCGAGCGCGGCAATCAACGAGCAAGGAATCCCAAAAGAAGCCCAACACAACTGATTACTCCAAGCAACACCAATGCAACGATACAATGGCAAATATGAAGATAAATATGCAACATTCCAAATTTTTAAACTTTACAAAAGTTTATCCATGATAGAATGGCATATCTTATTTGATAGGAGGCTTTCTGATGAAGAAGCTAGCGTTGTGCTTCATCGCATTCTTGGGCATTTTTGGTTCGTCCGCGTTTGCAGACGATAGGCTATATCGCTTTAGCCAAAGCGATATAGACATGATTTTCCATCGAGATTCTGCTCCGCTCGAGCTTGCCATGCTTTCACCACATGAAATGCAAACGACAGAGGGAGAGTGGATACGATTTGCAGGTATAGCTGTTGGTGCATTCTATTATGGTGCTTCCAATATCTCTTACCAAATCGGTTTAAGGAAAGGTTGGAGTTGGAGAAGCTTTGGAGGCGCTGTTGCGTTTGGTGCTTATAGAGGATTAACATTTACTCCAGCAGGTATGCTTCGAGAAGCAGCATTTGCTCCTGCGAAAATGGGAGCACAAGTAGTGCGTGGCAGGGTTGAGCGTTCGATAAGATATTAACATCAATATCACGATAAAAGGATAAGCCATGAGAGAGGGAATTTTGCGAGGAATTTTTTACGGCATTATTCTTGCCAATGTAGCATTAATAGCTCTCTCGTTGGTTTGTTATGAAATACCCATAGATAAGTGGTTATTTATGTTAGCAACGCCCATTCTTGTAAGCATCGTAACAGTGTGCTATACAGAAAAGACATTGCATCGTTTTTCTCTAGTTAGAATCTTGCAATTTGATAACAAAGAATGTGTCGAATGGTGGCTAGGCATACTTGGGGTATCTACAATTTCCATGATTACGCTATATTATTGAGGTTCTGAATGGCTCTTAAATCTTCTAGCACGTTTTCTTTCAGGCATAAGGTAGCTTTTTATGTTGGGAATTGTCTTACTCTAATTGCGATTGCCATCTCTCTCACTTTTTTTGAGACTAAGTGGTGGCAGCTTGTTGGCATGATAAGTATTACTCTTTTTCATGCTGCTTTGTTGATGTGTTATCGCTGTAAATATTGCTATGACCTTTTAAAAACTCAAACAAATAAGAGTTATTTTTTGAGATTTTATCTTGGCGTAGAGGAACTTTGCCTGATTACTTTTTGTTTTTTCTGCCCGATTTTTATTGAGTATTCATAAATTTTACATAATTATAAGGAAAACATAGTAATGAAAGAGTTAACCCCAAAAGAGCAAATGGATAAATATCTTGAAAATGGGCAGATAGAGGTTAGAAATCAGATATACAGAAATAAATCTGCACGATTTATCCTTAGGATTCTTATTGCTATATCACTATGTCTTAACCTTACATGCTTTGTTCTTTCCCTAACATATCATGAGACTGATATTCTTATGCTTATTAGCATGTTGGCAATTATTATTCTTCAAACAATGTTTTGCTTTTGTGTTTTAAAAGAAACATGTCTCTATTATTTCGATAAGGCAATTGCAAATTACTATTATCACCTTGCGCTTTGCCTTGCCTATGTTTTTTTAGAAACCTTATTTATGGATATTTGCCCTGTCTATTTTTAGGAATATCAAAGTTTCTGCGTGATAGAATTGCATTTCAGTCATAGGAGGTTTCATGAAAAAGTTGGCATTGTGCTTCATTGTATTCTTGGGTATTTATAGATGATATTCTCTCAAGCTTTATCCATGAAAGATTCGAGAGATAATTTCTTAAGAGCAATGTTGTGGCTTTCTGTTGTTGTCAATCCATTATGCATTGCCGTTGCCATTGTATTTTATGAGATTTCAATCGGGCATTTTCTATTCATGGTCGCTATGACGATTCTAATTTGGTCTGCAGTTTTTTGCGCCATAAAGGAAAAATGCCATGACATATTTTCGTTCGAGGAATTTAAAATAAGTGGTCGAGGTTTTGTGGAAACTTGGTTGTTTGTATTATATGTAACATTTATTACTTCGTTGCCTTTTGTTACCACTCATTGAGGTACGTAGATGTGGCACACTAATAAACAGTCCTTAGGCTCACCACATCTCCTAGTATGCGCTTGTGGTCTTGTGGCGATTGCCTCTCTGCTGCTCTATCCTTATGGCAAGGCAAGCGGGTGGCATGCCCTAGCAACTTTAGCTGTGGTCTTATTGATATTTATTTGTCTCTATGGAGTTTATGTAATGGAAAATAAATGCCCCTCTCATCTTAAATCTTTGGGCTATGTGTTTATTGGCTTAATGTCATTTATCTTGCACGCCTTATGGGTTGCCCTCATTTCTTTATAAAGGAATTTTATGAAACATCTACTACCTCTATTCCCCCTACTCTGCTCTTTTCTATGGGCAGATTTGCCCTTGCTTGTCGAAGATTTGGTGAGTGGAAAGGGCAAGATTCGGCTCGAAACATCGCTTGCCTACACAAACTCACATACACAAGATGTTGCGCTCGGAGAGCCGATGTTTATCCAAACGAGCAGCACATCTTTTGTCGCTGTGCCTTCAGACTTTGGGCAAAGCGAACAACAAAATGAGAATCTCATCGGCACTTTAGGTGTGCATTATGGCATTAGCCATGCGGCAGATATTTATGTGCGTGGAAGCTATTTGCTAGGCTACAAACAACAAAAAGAATTAGAGGCGCAAAAAAATGAATTTGAACATAAAGGCGTGGATAGTTGGGTGGGTGTGAATTATGAATTTCTCAAAGACGATTCGATTATCGGCATTTTGGGCTATATCGAAGCGGCAATCTATGAGAAAAACATCAACAAACCCTCCTATTTTCATTCGGGGCAAATTGGCGCGACAATCTATAAGAGTATTGACCCTGTTGTCCTCGTTCTTAATGCCGCATATCGTCATAGCCATAAACGTAAAGATAATAATGGACATTATACACCGGGCGATGTGATACTCTTACAACCCAGCGTAGGCTTTGCGGCAAATGAATGGGTAACTCTTAGCTTTGGATTCCAATGGTTACACCAAAGAGCCAGCAAACATGAGGAAAGCAAGCGGGGATTCCACCGTAGCCTCGCCCAGCCAAGCTTTGGCGTGGGTTATGGCTTTGCGCGGGGTAATATACTGAATCTCACCTTTAAGGCTGCCACACAAAAGGATAGCAATAATGACATCATGCTGCATTGGGCATACACATTTTAAGTTTATGAAATTTTTGCGATTCGTTTTATTCTTTCATTTGCTCTGCGCAGAGAGTTATGATTTGCCCATAAGCCCCTCGCACAGAATCCAGCCACACATCAAAAGCTACAAGACCTTGCGAGATGATAAAATTGTAAAACAAGATTTAGATTATTCTTGCGGAGCAGCGTCTTTGGCAACGATTCTAAACTCATATTATGGTAAAAATATTACCGAAGAAGAATTGCTTGTTGCGATGGACAAAGGGGACAATAAAGCCAGCTTTGAGGATATGGCAAAAGCGTTGCCGCAATTTGGATTCAAGGCGCAAGGCTTTGCCGCGAGTTTCGAGCAGCTCGCCAAGCTCAAGATTCCCGTTGTTGTCTATCTCAAACACCGCAAAAATGACCATTTCTCGGTGATTCGAGGCATTGACAATGAGCATATTTGGCTTGCCGACCCATCGCTTGGCAATACAACCTTGAGCAAACGACAATTTCTCGAAATGTATAACACGCGAAGCGAGCTTGACGATAATGAACGGCTCAAGGGGAAGTTTCTCGCAATCCTGCCTTTGCGTCCCCAAACAACCAACCAAAGTTTTTTTAGCAATTCTCCAAAGCGACAGACCGAACAGGCGAGGCGGCAGCTGATTTTTCGGGGGTTTTGAGCGCATAAAGCCTAATTTGAATCTTGACAAAATTTCACAAAAACTTGACACTTTTCAAGGCAAATGTGTGCACGCACTTCACAAATGAAAGTTACAATTCTCTTTGTAATTCAATACAAGGAGACGACATGAAAAAGTTACCTCTAGCCATTGTGCTTTCAGGTTTTGTTGGAGCGTATGCTCTTGGAGCTGATGTTGTAATTCAACATAGCGAGTTGCCACAAAAGGCGCAGCAATTCATCAAAAGCAATTTTGCAAAGAATGCGATTTTGCTTGCCGAAAAAGGGTTTGATGAATACGAAGTCAAGCTTGTCGATGAAATCGAGGTGGAGTTTAGCCAAGACGGAGAATGGCGCTCTGTTAAGTCATATCGCCCTTTGGCGAATGTTAGTTTCGTGCCCCAAAATATTATTGCCGTTGTTAAAAGCAAGTATCCTGACGCTTCTATTATGAAAGTCGAAAAGGAATGGAAGAGTTATGAAATTGGGCTTGACAACCGCAAAAAACTCATCATCGATGAGAATGGGACATTGATTGCCGAAAAGATGTAGGTTGTGGGTAAATAGAATCGGGGGTGTGGCTTTAAGTTGTGCATATTATTTTATATGTGCGATTGAAATCGCACCTCCATTATTGTCATTGCGAGCGTTGGCGAAGCAATCAAACATGTTTGAATGCTTGATGTATTGGGATTCTTTACTCGTTGATTGCCACGCTCGTTACACTCGCTCGCAATGACCCACCCCCAACCCCCTCCGCAAGGGAGGGGGAATAAGGCAGAATCCCCAATAAAAAGCGCGCGCAAAGCATGGCGAAGCCATAGCACAGCCGCGCTTTGAAGATTGCAATTTTCCCATGTGCTATTGCTCATAGATTCTATCCTCCCAACCACAGCGCACACGTCTATGTTCTCGTTTTAACATAGACGAAGCGCTGTGGAGCATGGGCATAGTCCGTGCGGAGCACAAACAGTTAAGAAGCGTGCAGGGGTTTGGGGGATTGTTAAGG
>CAMXAV010000074.1 GCA_947179285.1 uncultured Helicobacter sp. | reverse complement strand
AGCAACACGGTCGACATCGAGGTTTGGCTGCCCGGGCAGAACAAATACCGCGAGATTAGCTCGATTTCAAATACGCAAGATTTTCAGGCGCGCCGCGCCAAGATTCGCTACAAAGAGCAAGGAAAGAATCGCCTCGCCCATACGCTGAATGGCAGCTCGCTCGCTGTGGGCAGAACGCTTGTTGCCATCATGGAAAACTACCAACAAAGCGATGGCTCGATTCGGATTCCACAAATCCTAAAATCCTATCTGTAAGGACACAACATGGCAGACGACAAAACCATACAGCTAGGCGATGACGAGCCCACAAGGGACGAGGGCACGGCGGATAGAGCCGATGTTAAGGAGCTCATCGACAACACGACCAAAGAGGCGATGGACCAATCGCTCAAGAAATACACGATTGCAGACAAAATGCGGCGGTTTTTCCTCGCAATCGTCAATCTCAAGACGACATTAAAAGAAGCCACCAAAAACTTTGACAAGCTCCCAAAAGAGGCACGTTGGGGAATCTACGCCGGCGGCGGAATCCTCGCGCTTCTGCTCGTGTTGCTCATTATCAGCACGGCTGTGAGCAAGTTTTTTGATGATGAGCTCGTTTTGCCCATTCTGCCTCCAAAGCCCACCCTTGCGCCCTCAAAGCCCCAACCGCTCGACCTCTCGACCGTTGAGCTCATGATTACAAAGGCGAATCTGCTCTATGAGCAGGGGCAAAAAGAAGAGGCGCTCGACTTGTTCTCGAACATCTCGCGCTATTCCGAGACCCTTAGCAGCTTCAACCTAGGCGTTGCGCAATTGCGCGAGCAAAATTATTATGCCGCGCTCGAATCGTTCCAAAAAGCGATTGACGCGGGCGAGGATAGGGCGATGAGCGCCGTGAATGCCGCTATGGTTGCGTTCATCTTGCGCGACCAAAAGCTATATGATTATTATGTCAATCTCGCCGAATCCTATCTTGTCGAATCGGGCGGCTTGCCACTCTACCCCTATATCTACGCGCTCGTGCAGTATTACAAGGGCAATTATTACGAAGCCCTCTCGCCGCTCACGCATGACGAAAGCCCATTTTATAAAAAAGAACGCAATGATTTGATGGCAAAACTCTTTTTGTATTATGGCGATTCGCAATCGGCGCTCGAAGCCTTCGCGCGCACGGCAGAGATTACGGATTATTTCGATTTGGGGCTTCTCTATGCCCGCGTGGGCGATTATGAGAGCGCTCGCCGCTATCTCTTGAGCTATATCGAACAAGTCGATGACAAGAGCATTGCGCCCAAAATGGCATACCAACTTAGCGCGCTCAAAGAGGGCAACATGGGCATTGCCGCCACGGTGCTCAACGCGCTCAAGGGCGATGATGACGAGGCAAACGCGTCTGTTTTCCCCATTCGCGTGCGGCTCAAAGAATCGTTGTTCGATGTCCATGAGGCACAGCGCGACTTTTGGCGCGACTTTTCCGAAAAGCGCTTAAATGGCTATAAGATTCTGTTTTTCTATGCTCCCTACCGCGTGTTTGACGCGCAACAGGCGCTTGGCTTTATCCGCGATGGCGGCATCAATGTCGAGCTCAATAACTTTGAAGAAGCCAAAGGCGCGCTCGCGAAGGGCTCGACAATGTCCAACGTGAATCTCAACATCGCGATGGCGTTGCGCGCGATTCTGCGCAACAACATCTACGAGGCAAACGCACTCTTGATAAAGTCTGCCGAGCAATACCCCCAGCATGCGATTCTGCAATACAATCTCGGGCTATCGTTTGCCCAAAAGGGCGATTTTGACAATGCCTATCGGCATTTCTTGCGCGGCTATCATCTCGACAGAACCGACCTTCTCTCGGCAATCTTCGCGATGATTTGCGCCGATTTGACCTACCGCCCCCGTGAGCGCATCAACGAAAGCTTTGCCACCGATTTCGAGGCGGCGAATCTCACGCCCCAAGAGCGCGATTTCTACCGCTCGCTGCTTGGCTTTGCCAACAGCGTCTTGCAGCCGCCGCTCGAATGGATAGAGGGCGCGCGCGACTTGCGCAACATTGACTATGCGCTTGATTATGTCGTTGCTGTGCAAAACGAGAACAAACCGCGCATGCGTGAGGCGGCAGAATACCTCATGCGCGGCACAGACGCCGATTTGGTCTCGTCTTTGTTGTGGCTCATGGCAGACAACTATGGCACAGACCCGCGCGAAATCGCCAGCGGCGTGAATGTGTTCTATAAAGATTCCGATGTCTCGCTCGATGCGCTGTTCTATGGTCCTTCGCTTGCGCGCGAACTCTATGTTCGCGTGGGCTACAACATCGGTGCACTGCGCCGCGTGGAGCAGCTGCTCGACCAAAAAGTCTTGAGCTCGGAGGAATCGAGCGTTGGAATCATGCAAGCCCTCGCGCTCACGAGCATTTATTTGCGCGAGTTTGAGAAGGCGTATGTGATTTATAATGCCCTGATTGACGAGGCGGGGCAGACGGATTCGCAAACCATGTTCCTCGCTGCTGTCGCTGCTGTGGGCGCGGGGCATCACGAAAACGCCGCGGCGCTGCTTGCGCTCGCAAAGTCTGAAGCACCCACAAACTACGAGAGCCGCTATGGGCTTGGAATCTTGCACCAAGAGGCGAAAAATTTGCGTGCCGCGCTCATTCAATACGGCGCAATGGCGCATGTGCAGTTTCGCCCCGAGTATTTCGATTTCGAGATTGACACGCGGCTCGCGACTTTGCCGCTCGATTTGTCGTGGGATTCGCTGCCCAAGCCAGAGATTGCCACAAACCCTGTGCGCAACACGCAACGCGTCAATATCGCTGCGCCCGCGCCAGCCGCGCAAACAGAATCAGCCCCGCCACCAAGCGCAGAACAGCCCGCAACAGCTGCGCCAACACAGCCTGCGCCCGCAACGCTCGCACCCGCGCCCGATTCGGCACAGCCTGTGCCTTAGGACAACATGATGAGTATCCTCGATAGTCTGAATCCCAAACAACGTGAAGCGGCGAGCGTGATTGACGGCGCGCTGCTCATTCTTGCGGGTGCGGGCAGCGGCAAGACGCGCACCATCACAACGCGGCTCGCCTATTTGGTGCAAGAAATCGGAATCCCGCCGAGCCAGACGCTCACGCTCACCTTCACCAACCGCGCCGCAAGCGAGATGCGCTATCGCGCTTTGGCGATGATTCCGCATTCTGTCGAAACGCCGCTGCTTTGCACCTTTCATCGCTTCGGGCTGTTGTTTTTGCGATTCTATATGCGGCTCTTGGGGCGCTTGAATAATTTCATCGTGATTGACACGAGCGATAGAAAAAAGATTCTGCATGACCTCATTGCGACTCTCAAAGTCAATGCGACAGACGACCAAGTCGCCAACGAAATCTCGCGTTTCAAAAATGCAAGCCTCTTGCCAGCGCTCTTGCGCGAGCAAGACATCGAGGAAGGCTCACATATCGCCGCGACACTCTGCGTGTATGAGGCATACCAAAACTATTTGCAGGCAAATAATCTTGTCGATTTCGATGATTTGTTGCTGCTGCCGTTTCAGATTCTCTTGAACAATCCCGATGTTGCAAACGATGTCAGCATGCGCTACCGCTATATTATGGTTGATGAATATCAAGACACAAACGAATTGCAAAATAAATTGCTCGATTGCCTGCTTGTGGCGCATAAAAACATCTGCGTTGTCGGCGATGATGACCAAGCCATCTATGGTTGGCGCGGCGCGAATGTCGATTATATCTTGCATTTCCAAGAACGTTTTGGCGCACAGATTGTGCGGCTTGAGGAGAACTACCGCTCGACTGTGCAGATTCTCAATGTCGCAAATAAGCTGATTGCGCACAATACGAATCGGTTGGGCAAGACATTGGTGAGCCAGATGGGCGAGGGCGAGGACGTGAGCGTGCTCGAAAACATCGCCGATTATAGCGAGATTGACAACATCGCACGCAAGATTAGCAAGCTCATTGCAAGCGGCACACAGCCCAACGAAATCGCGATTCTCTTTCGCCTCAACGCCTTTAGCCGCTCTATCGAAGAGGGGCTCACGCGGGCGCGCATTCCGTTTCGGCTCATCGGCACAATCCGATTCTATGAGCGGCGCGAGATTAAAGACTATCTCGCCTATTTTCGCTTTCTCATCAACTTCAAAGACAGCTTCTCGCTTAGCGCCATCATCGACCGCCCCAAGCGCGGCGTTGGGCGCGCCAGCCTGCGCAAGGCGCTTGCGCGTATGCAGGAGATGGGAATCGAGACTTTCTATGAGTTTAGCCGCCACGAAGAAATGAGCGCAACGCTTGGGCAAAAGCGCGCAAAGATTGTGCGCGATTTTTTCGCCACGCTCGAGAAGCTGCATACGATTCTCACGCAATCTATCGCCGATTTTCTCGACCAATTTGAGGCGCATATCCCGCTTCGTGCGTATTATGCGCAGCTCGAAGACGGCGTGGAACGTGTGGCAAATATCGATGAGCTCTTTGGCGTGATTCGCAGCAAGGTTGCCGAGAACCCCGAGATTCTGCTTGAGGAGATTCTCAATGAATTTTCGCTTTATTCTAATGTTGATGACATCGACAGCGAATGCGTGATGTGCATGAGCATTCATAATAGCAAGGGCTTGGAGTTTGAGCATGTCTTTGTTGTGGGGCTCGAGGAGGGCTTTTTTCCGCTGCTCAAGACGGGCAGCCAGCTCGAAGAGGAGCGTAGGCTTGGGTATGTCGCCTGCACACGCGCCAAAAAGACGCTCACGCTTAGCTATGTCGATAGGCGCTATTTTCATGGCAAAGAAAAGAATCTCCGCCCCTCGCGATTCCTTGTCGAAGCCGATTTGATTTGCGATGCGAGCCTCCCGCCCGAAAACGAGGAATACCAAAGGGGCGATTTGGTGCGCCACAATGTCTTTGGCGCGGGCAAGGTCGAAGCGGTGCGCGGCAGGGGCGAATCGCTGAAGCTCAAAATCAACTTTGGCGGCTTGACGCGCGATTTGCTCGCCTCTGCTGTGAGCAAGATTGGGTAGAGTGCAGAGATTGTGGGGGTTGTTGGGGTGGGGCAAATACGGTTGATTGCCACGCTCGCGCTGCTCGCTCGCAATGACACATGGAATCTTGTCATGTTGAGGCGAAG
>CAMXAV010000073.1 GCA_947179285.1 uncultured Helicobacter sp. | reverse complement strand
GAGTAATATCATTGATAAAATTCTCTCTTCCAAAAATTTCATCACATAGAATTTTGACATAATGTCCCATTTTTGTATCAATGTGAATATAAAAACTCGCTTTTTCACTCATTAATTCTTTGATTAGAATTAAGCGGTAGTAGAGGAACTCTAAGTAAGATTCTAAATTAAACTTATCTTGATAGGCAATTTCAGAATCTAAACTTGAACTCATTGTGCTACCCATTCTAAAAATATTATTTGTTCCAAACGGAGGGTCAATATACACTAAATCAATCATATTTTTAAAAGTTTTCCCCTGATTAAAGCTTTTATTCTGTAAGAGATTCTGCATTGCATTGAGATTATCATCAAAAATAAGCAGGTTTTCTTTTGCAAAATTCCCTTGCAATTCTTTGCTAAATGAAATCTGTAAAAATTCTTTTTGAGATTGAAAATGATTAAATAAATTAAGCATTGTTACACCTGATAAAGAAAGTCTCTTAAAAGTAAGGCAGATAGAATGTTGTCATCTTTATATGTTTGCGTTAAAGTTTCAAACATTTTGTTTCTACCATGAATATAGCATACGCCATCTAAGATTGCAATCTTGATAATATCTGCATTTAGGGTCATATTGAGCAGGCTCATCGCATCTTCGAGTTGGGCATTTTGATGTCCTCCAAAATCGCTCAAAAACTTGGCTTCACCAATAATTATTTTTCCATTGAATTTTGCAATAAAATCTAAACCCTTTAAGCGAGTGTAGCCTAAGTGTTTCCTTGCAAATTCTTGCATAGCCAAATCTGAAGCATTCAAAATAGCATTTCTATCAGCATTTTTAAATTCCTCTAAACTTACAGGCTGTATTCCTAAAACACCGCTATTCACCCACCGCTTGAAGAGCGGTCCGATTTGTCGGTTGGTTTCTTTGGGCTGTGAGATATTCTCATAAATTTTGTTGAGCCCCATTTCTTTTAATCTGCCACAGATTCTCGCTATTGTCGCTGGATTGCGTTTGATGGCAGTTCTGTCATGTCTTAAATAGGCAACATAAGAATCTTTAATTGGAAATAAATCAAAATCAAGCAGAGATCCTATCATTTTTTCTTGCTGATTATCATTGAATGCTTCTTCAAAGCTATTCCATTTCGTAGAGTCTATATCTCTGATATTATCGGGACACATAGGATAGACTCTAAAGAGCTGGTCTAAATAGTCTCTTTGGTTGGCTAGTTCTATGCTTTGACTAAGAAAATAATTCATGTTATCCTTTCCTTTTTTCTCTAAGGGCTCTACAATATTATTATGCCCTTTTTCTTGTATATTGAGTGGGGATTTGAGGAATTGTCTTATTTTTTCCATACAATATGTCCATTCATATTATGTTTTTCATAAACTTTTAATACATCTTCTAAAAAATCTATCAATTCTTTTTCATTGGCATTTTTAGCAGCCTCTAACATTCTTATAAACATTTTTTTGCCCGTTTCGGTCTGTTTAAGATTTTTCTTTAGAAAATTATGTTTTGCACAAAGAGTTTGCCCATTTTCTAATGTGGCTTTGCCACCTAAATCTTTTGGTTTGATGTGGTCAATATGTAATTCTACTCCTTCTTTTTTGCCCATTCCACAAATAACACATTGATAATTGTCTCGCTCCAAAATCTGCTTTTTAAGCGCGGGGGTAAAATCCTCTAGGTCATCTCTTAAAGCAACAAAATCAGGGTCATAGCGATAAATGCCTTTTGCAATTTTTTGCAAGTATCCTTTTTGATGAAGACTCCTAATTCCCCTATCGGGGTCTCTAAAAACTTTGCCTGTGCGTTTTTGCCATTCTTTTACAGCCCAATCCACAGCTTCGGGGTGCGAAATATCCCTTTTGGGATTTGCTTTAAAAAATTCCATTATTAAATCAAGCTGGCTATCGACTTTATTGCTCATCAAACAATCCCCTTCCTTTTTCGATTGTTTCTAAAAATCTATTTTTCGCTAGCTCACAATATTTATTGTCTAATTCAATGCCCATAAATTGACGCTTATTAAGATAAGATTCTATCATTGTTGTACCGCTACCACAAAATGGGTCGCACACCACATCGCCCACATAAGAAAAGAGTTTGATACATCGTCTAGGCAATTCTCTAGGAAAAGGCGCAGGATGCCCAATGCGCTTTTTAGATTCTCCATTGAATGTCCATAGTCCATTTGTCCAACTCATAAACTCTTCTTTATTAATATCACTCTGCCCTTTATGCTTTTTCTTCCATTCGCCCTTATAAAGCACTAAAATAAGTTCCACAGGGGCTATTACATAAGGAGCAGAAGCAGAGAGCCAGCTCCCCCATGCTGTGCGTCTTGAGATGTTACCCTCATTCCATATAATTGTGCTATGATAATTCCAGCCTGCTTTTTTAGCAATACTTGTAATATCTGCTCCTACACTTTGCTGCCCACCTTTGTTTTTATCCAGAGGAATATTAAGGCAAAATCTTGCTCCTTCTTTTGCCCAAAAATAGCAATTTTCTATCCATTCCCTGCTAAATTCTAAATATTCTTTATAGTCATTAGAATCCATACTGGAGTTATATTCTATACCCACGTTATAAGGTGGAGAAGTGATGATTAAATCAAGGCTTTTGGATTCTAATACCGCTTGGTTGAGCGCGGAATCGTTATATAAAGTGATATTATTATAAATATATGAATGATGATGTGATTGATTGCTTTCTATAAAATCGTAGGTATCTATCACTTTACTTGCCTCCATTTTTATGGTTTTTGTTGCTATGATGATTGTAATCCATTCAGTTTACTTTCCATATTTTGAGGCACAGCGATTTCAACTAAATTGCCGTCAGGGTCTTTGAGATAAATCGAATCGAGTTTTGCAGTTGCTCCATTGCGTTCGACAATGCCCATTTCTATTTTTGCCCCCTTTGATTCAAGCTTTCTTTTGATTTCTTCGATGTCGCCCTTTGCGAGTAGGCAAAAGTCTAAAGCCCCATCGCAAGGTTTGCTCGCCGCTGGTTGAAACTCGCCAAAGCGTTGGTGGATATTGATTTTCTGATTGCCAAAGCAGATGGCATAGCGTCCATTTTGCTCTTTGATTTCGCACCCGAGAATCTCACCATAGAATGCGAGGCATTTTTGAATGTCTTTTGTGAGCAAGACAATATGGTCTATGGATTGTATCATTTTTTAGCTTCCTTTCCTTTTTTCTCTAAAAGTTCTACAATCTCATTGTGTCCATTTTCTTTTGCATAATCTAGGGCAGTATTGCCTTTTTCATCTTTAATATGAATATCAGCCCCTGCATTTATTAGCTCTTTAACTATTTTAGTATTGCCACGTTCTGAAGCAAATATTAAAGCAGTATAGCCCCATACGCCTTGAATATTGAGATTAGCGCCTACTTTTATTAATTCTTTCACTACTTCTGTGTAACCATGTATTGAAGCCCACATTAAAGCAGTATAGCCATATAAATTTTTAATGTTGACATCAGCCCCAGCTTTTATTAATTCTCTAGTTATTTCCATATTGCCATTTATTGAAGCCTGTATTAAGGCGGTATAGCCATCTTTATCTTGAATATTGACATCAGCGCCCGCCCTTATTGATTCTTTTGCTATTTCAGTATAATCATTATATGAAGCCAATATGAGAGCAGTCCAACCTCGTTCATTTTGAATATCAATATCCATTCCTGCATTTAACAAATGCCTCACAGTTGCTATATCTCCATTTTGTGAAGCTTGTAAAAAGTTTTCCTCATCTTTAGTTAGCGCATAGAGATTGGCGGAGATTAAAACTAAAAGGATAATGGCTAAGATTTTCTTCATTATTTTTGCCCACCTTTGCTTAAAAGCTTTGTTATATCGTTATATCCTTTCTCTTTTGCATAATCTAAAGCTGTTTTACCATTTTCATCTTTAATATTAACATCAGCCCCAGCCTTTATTAGTTCTCTAACTATTTCAATATACATACATCTTGTAGCCCATATTAAAGCAGTAGAGCCATATTTATCTTGAATATCCATATCAGCACCTGCTTTTATTAATTCTTTTACTATTTCTATATGACCTTTTCTTGTTGAAGCATGCGTTAAAGCAGTATTGCCTTTTTCATAATTTTTATTAATATCAGCACCTGCTTTTATCAGTTCTCTAACTATTTCTGTATGACCTTCATACGAAGCATTCATGAAAGCAGTATAACCATACACATTTTGAACATTGACATCAGCCTTTGCCTTTATTAATTCTTTCACTATTTCTTCATGACCCCAAGATGAAGCATTCATTAAAGCAGTCAAACCTTCTTCATTTTGCATATTGACATCAATTCCTAAAGCCAATAACTCTTTTACTCTATTTATATTTCCAGTTTCTGAAGCCCATAAAAAACTCTCTTCATCTTTGGTTAGCGCATAGAGATTAGTGGAGACTAAAAGAAAAAAGAAAAGAGTCAAGATTATTCTCATACGCCAATTCCCTTTCATCAATTTTCGTTTCAGTATCATCAAAAAACAAACCTTTCTTTTTTGAAATCGCAATAATATTCTGCCTCAATGCAGGTAAATTTTAAGACGCAATAATCGGGGTCGCCGATGCCTTTTTTGTAATACCTCGTGTCGCCCTCTTGCCAAATCATCTCTTTTGTGGGCATGTCTTTGCAAATCTCTATCGTGCCAATGATTCCGAGCCCCTGATATTTAAAACGTCCGCGTTTGTAGAAATACACGCAAGCCTTTTGGTTGTTCGAATAATGCTTGATTTTGTTTGATGATGTGTTTGTCGTGAAATAAATCTGATTCTCTTCTATCTTTCTTGGCGCGAGCATTGCCCGAATTATGGGGAATCCATTTTCATTCACCGAGCCCAAAAAGGCGGTTTTTTGCTCGCTAATGAATGCGAATGCTTGTTCTTTGTCCATTATTTTCCTTTTTACGCTTGCCCCCCGCAAGGTAAATTGCCAAGCAAGGAGCAAATCTATCTACTTCAGATTCTCATTGAAAAATGCCGCGATTTTTTCAAATGGAATCTTCTGCGCATTATCATACAAATCGACATGATTTGCGTCTTTGATAATCAGCAATTCCTTGTTCTTGCCTTTTAGCTTTTTGAACGCGTCCTCGCCAAAATATCGACTATGCGCCTTGTCGCCATGAATG
>CAMXAV010000072.1 GCA_947179285.1 uncultured Helicobacter sp. | reverse complement strand
TGGTTCTCAAACCCCCTGAAAGGGTCTTTTTAAGGAATATTGGGATACAATGACTTCGGAAAGTTTAAAGAGTGGCTAAAATAAGGGGCGTGAGCTTCCTGCAGGGTTAAGCTAGCACAAGGGCACTAGCCTAGTGAATCCCTAAGCTCATCCGGCTTTTATGTGGGGATTATTCCTTGCATAAAAATTTAATTCTTCAGATACACAACATTTAATGTCAAAGTTAGTTTTCTAAAAAAGCGTGAGCTGCTTGGGTGCATTCGCTTTCTCATTTTCGCTCCTCACACCAAGAAGCAAGCGCATGTTGTCGAACTGCTTTTCGGTGAGCACGAGCGCCCGAATGTGCCCTTTGGGAGGCAAAATCAAATACAACTTATCGATATGATTGTTGGCACTCGTTGCGCCCTTACAGATTCTCATATAGACGCTAAATTGCAGCATCATAAAGCCTGCCTTGATGAGTCGCTTACGAAATTTCGTGCTGTTTTTTCTATCTTTTTTTGTGCTTGTTGGTAAATCAAACATCACGAGTACTCTCATAAACTTCTCTTCCATTTGATTTATTCTCCTCAAAAATGGGTAATTTTAATGGAGATTCTTGCCCCATTGCATGCAGCAAACTCTGTACACTGACTACGATTGCACGACTTAGAGGATATATCTTGCCATCAATCAAAATGCTTGTGTTTAAAATATTTGCCAATTTGACACGATTTTGAAGCTCGAGACTTTCCCCCAATTCTTCATTTTCTAACATCTGCGCCACAAGAGAATCGACAGAAATCCGATAGGGTTCTATCAAATCATCTGCAAGATTGAAAGGATTAAATTGATTGCAATGAAAGAGCCCAAGCGCAGGGTGAAGACCGCTAATGCAAAGACTACGCACAATCATTCCGCGTACAATGGCATAGCCATAATTAAGCGCCGCATTGATTGTCCCTAATGTGCCATCTATAAAAGTTTCAATCTTTCGACTAAATGTATTGCCAAAAAGAGCCCTGAAATAGATTGCCGCTGCTTTTGCTTCATTATTGCTCGAATCTCCTAGACGCACACTTTTTTCTAACGATTCTAACTTGGAATATTCCTCTTTATTTTGCATTTGCAATAGTCGGGATTGATTGCGAATCTTTGCCTTGATGATTTGCTGCCAAAGAATCGATTTTCTTTGCTTATTGAGGGATATTTGGGATTGCAAGACACTCAATGTTCTATAATGTCCCAAAAAGGGCATGAATATGCCGCTAGGCAAATGGGAACTATCACATGTGTAAAGGACAATCTTGCTCGAGGCAAAGGCATCGAGCAACGCATTTGTAAGCGTGATTTGATGGGATTCCGCAATCACACATAAAATATCAGAGAGCGGAATCTTTACCGTCTCTTTATCCTCTTGAGCAATGCAAAGATGCTTATCCGCAAGCTTGAGTTTTGCAGGCGTGCTCAAGAATAGCGTTCTAAAGGCAGAATCAAACATTATTTCTTCTTATTTTTAGGGCTAGATTTTAAAGAAATGGGCTGACGTGGTGTAAATTCTGCCTTTTGCACCTCGCCAAGTGGTGAGACTTGGTATTTTTCAAAGGTCTTGAGATTTTGGATTCCAATACTTTCACCTGCCACTTCTTTTGGTGTGGCATTAGAATAGAGTAATTTTTCATTTTCACTCAAGTCCTCAAATTTATTATTGTGTTTTTCTACATTAATTTGTGCATTGCCAGACTTAAAATTTTTATAGTAGCACAATTCCGCTTTTTCCATTTCCTTTTTCTGCACAAGAATCAAATCGTCCTTAAAGAGACTAAAACAAAATTCATAATCAGAATCCATTTCTAGCCAATCTTTAATGACACCTTGTTTATCTTTTCCAGCTACAACTGCCTTATTGGGCAAAATACCAAATGCAAAATCCATCGTATAAATCGGCACACCATAGAATTTGCCATTTTGTTTGTGCCTGAAAATATCCACACGCACCATTGCGCCATTGCTCACAATCTTTGTGCCAATTTGGCGAATCTTGCCAAGCTTCAATGCCCTTTCTATCCCCTTTTGTCCGCCATATTCTTTATGTAACTTTTCATCATCAAAAGAATAAAAAGTTTCTTCATGTAAAGCCCCTCTTGCCCTCTTGCGTGGGGGTTTGGAGACAAAGATGGAATCCACCTTGCCTAACACCATTTGCCTGAAAGCTTCCACTTGAGTTTTATGAAAGGCTTTTTGCTTCTCATACTCGGATTCCGCGATTTCTTTGGCATACAGCTTTGCTTTATTTTGCTCTTTTTGTTTCCTAAAATCTGAAAATGCCTTGATGACGCTTGCGTTTGTGAAACCAATAATCACCGCATCGACTGCGTGGTGCAGGTGATTATCGCGATTTTTGCCCCCAAGCCCCCAATAATGCCGCAGCATCGCCGTCAAGCTCCCATTCACTACCTCCACATGCACCTTGCTACCTTTTTCACCAGCAATCGTTACTTCATTTTCACTTAAGGGTAAAAACTCCAAGCAATCCTTCGTCCATTGACTAGCTAACCTTGCGATATAACCTGTATCAACAATATTTCGTGCGAGAAATCCCGTTTCCTTATCTTTAAATTGTGTGTTGGAGATTCTGCGATATTTGGGCTTAGGAAGCTTGCTTGCAAGGCTAAGAATCCTGTCCCATTTTTCCTTGTCTTCGCCAAAAGCCTCGAAAGGCGTTTTATTCAACTTGTTTTGATTTTCTTTCGTAAAAACAAGCACTTTGTTGTTTTGACTATCATCAAAGCTGCGCGAATAGGGATAGATATGGTCAATTTGCAAAGCTGTGGGGTCAAGTAAATATTCTCGTGTGATTTTTTTGCCGCTATACATACAAAATTCACCCTGCTCCTGCCAAAGTTTTAACTTAAGTATATTTTCTACATTTGGCTCTAATCCAAAATCTTCACATCTTTTTCTCGCCTCTTCATTTGCCTTAAATCGTTTGCTTTGCTCCTTAATGGTTTCTTGTCTTTCCTTTGCACTCAATTTCGCCTCACGCGTGAGCTCAATATGAATCTTATGCACTTTCCCATATTTTCTAAGCAGCGCATTGAGCACTTTGCGATATTCACTAAGAGCCCTTGCGACAACGGGATTTGCAAGATAGGGCTCATACTCTTTGATTGGAGGCAAAAACTCGGTTTTTTCTAAGGATTTTTTGTGTTCTTTTAATCCTGCTTCCTTGACTGCTTCATCATAACGCAAACACTCACCCGTTTTATCTCCACGCATAAAGGGCAGAATCTGCCCTAATGCTCTGAAGCTCAAATCAATGAATTTATCAAAATTCAATTCACTTAGATTCTCTATTTGCTTGTCATTTTGCTCGTCATTTAGTTTTGGATAATGTTTTAACTTGTCTTTTAGTTCTGTTTTGCTTTTAGTTAGCGCAATATCATTTGCAATCCCATCAAGCTCATTTCTGGTAAGCCCATCAAAGCCCTTATCACCAAAAGCCTTATTAAAACTTTTTAGCTTTTTAAATTCTATGACCTTTGCATTTTCGGCATCTTTTTTAGTATAGTCAAGTTTGGAATCTTTTGGAAATTGGATTCTCTCATCAAGATTAATAACTTTGCGTAATTTTTTGTAACTGATTTCGCCCTTTTCCAACACCATATCACGAATTTCACGCACTTTATCCGCGCTATACACTTCGCCGCTGCGTTTGGTGATATTTGCTAGAATGTTGATGATTCTTGTCAGCGCAACAAATTCTATTGCACTAGGCGAATCTTTTGGGGCACGAGGCTCATCAGCATAAAATGTGCATTTACCAACTTTATCTTCAAAGCTTTTAAGTGGACGTTGCAAAAATGCTATCTCCATAATGGCAGATTCAAAGTCTAGCTCTTTTAATTTACCATTTTCATCGATAATCTTATATTTTTTATCGCTAAAACTAAAGCCAAACTCACGTTGTTTGGCAAAAATCAACATTAATTCTTTTTGCAATTCACTTTGATTCAAACAGCGCGCATAAGATTCTGCCTTATTCCTAACATTTCTAAATTCTTGTGTGCCTTGTATGTTCTTTGCAGATTTTTGCTCAATCACAAAATCGCGTGGCTTTTCAAAAAACTCTTCATAAAGATATTGCCCCGCACTTTGATAACCCTTTTCAAGCAATATTTTTTCATTCTCTTTAATTGCCTTTTTAACTTTGCCACTTTCACTATCATCTGCATCTTTTGCATGCTTATTCCCATACCCTCGATGTTTGGCAATATGCAAAATCACGCGTGCAAGTTCATCAACATTTAATTTGCGTTCTAGCCCTTCTTTGCGAAATCTATATGGATTGTTGTTTAGTTTTTCAAGCTCCTGTTTGCCTTTTTCGGTTTGACGCTTTTGTTTACGTTCATCTTTTGAAATTTTACACTTTTGGATATAATAAGCCTTTGGCAGCTCACCATCGGGCGTGAGATAGTCTCCCAATTCCAAACCAAACTCTTCGCAAATCAACTTTTTGAGCGCGTCTAGCCTCGCCCTTCTGCGCGCCAGCCTCCTTCTCGCGCTTCGCGCCTCTCTGCGCGGGGTAGCGAGTGAATCGCCATTTTTTGGATTCTCTGCTTTCGTAAAAATGCGCACGCCGCAATCCTTGAGTACATCATCTTCAATATAAGCCCAACCAATACTCGCAATGCCGATGTCAAAACTAAAAATTTTCATCATTTTTCCTTATGTTTTTGTAATCATGTGACTCATGATAAAACAAAAAGGCTTAAATATAAATATAGCAATGTAGTAAGCTATATACAAGCTTTTGTGGACATGGAACAAACAACAAGAGGTGGGGAAGCAAAACGTGCAATAAAGCAGTTTGACAATACACGTTTGCTTCTTGGTGTGAAGAGTGAAAATGAGAAAGCGAATGTGCCCAAACAGCTCACGTTTTTTTAGAAAAAATTTGTTTTGGGTTCGCCGCAATGCGCCACAAAATTTTTGGGGAATAGTTCCCATGTGAACATTGGACGCAGCATGCCAAAAAATAAACAAACAATAAGGCTCGGTTTTGTAGGGAATTGGAATCCCGCGGGAGACCGAAAACTCCCTTATTTTAGCCACTCTTTAAACTTTCCAATGCCATTATATCTCAATATCCCTTAAAATAACTTTTGGGGGTATTTGAGAACCAC
>CAMXAV010000071.1 GCA_947179285.1 uncultured Helicobacter sp. | reverse complement strand
GTGCAACGCGGAGCGAGCGGAATCATCGCGACCATCACGACAACAGATTATGCCCTAAGCAAGAACGCGCGCAACTTTGGCGGCATTAGCGGGCAGCTGCTATGTAGCAAGAGTGCCGAGATTCTGCGCATTCTCGCGGGCGCGTTGTTTGGCAAAACATTGCTTGTGAGCGCGGGCGGCGTGCATAGCGCCGAGGAGGCATACATGCGCTTGCGCGCCGGCGCGTCTTGCGTGCAGCTATACAGCGCGCTTGTGTATGAAGGACCAAACCTCGTGTATCGTATCAAAAAGGGGCTCTTGCACCTACTCTTGCGCGATGGTTTTGCACAAATCACAGATGTAATAGGAGTCGATGTGCGATGAAGATTCTATGTGCAATCTTTTTATTTTTAGGAGTACTCATGGCAAGTGTCTTACCACAACATTATGAAAAAAGGCTCGACAATGGATTGCTGGTTGTGGCGATTCCGCTCGACAACGGCACGGGCGTGATTGCCACAAATGTGTTTTACCGCGTGGGCAGCCGCAACGAGGTGATGGGCAAAAGCGGAATCGCGCACATGCTCGAGCACCTAAACTTCAAATCGAGCAAGAATCTGAAGGCTGGCGAGTTTGACCAAATCATCAAACGTTTCGGCGGCACGACCAACGCTTCGACAGGCTTGGATTATACGCATTACTATATCAAAAGCTCGAAGCAGAGCTTGGACAAGTCTCTCGAACTCTATGCCGAGCTCATGCAGAATCTCACGCTTAAAGATGACGAGTTTCAGCCCGAACGCAATGTTGTCGCCGAGGAGCGCCGCTGGCGCACCGAGAACGACCCATTTGGCTATTTGTATTTTCGGCTGTTCAACACCGCCTTTACCTACCACCCCTACCATTGGACGCCGATTGGCTTTATGGCAGACATTCAAAATTGGACAATCGAGGACATACAGAGCTTTCACAAGACCTATTACCAACCGCAAAACGCGATTGTGCTCGTGAGCGGCGACATCAAGCCCGATGAGGTTTTTGCGGCTGCAAAGAAGCATTTTGGTAGCATTGCCAACACGACTCCGCTGCCGCGATTCTATCAGCAAGAGCCCGAGCAAGACGGCGAGCGCCGCGCGATTGTGCGCAAAGAAAGCGAGGTGGAGATGGTTGCGATTGCCTACAAAACGCCGCCGTTTAACCATGACGACCAGCTCGCGCTCGACATGCTCGCAACGCTGCTTGGCAGCGGCAAGAGCTCGCAGCTGAATGCAAAGGTTGTCGAAAAAGAGCGCCTCGCGAGCTCGGTGTATGTGCGCAATATGGACAACATCGACAAGGGCTTGTTTTTCATGATGGGAATCGCAAACCCAAACGTGAGCGCCAAGAAGGTCGAAGAATCGATTCTCGCACAGATTCACAAGCTTCAAAAGGGCGAGATTAGCGACAAAGAGATTGCAAAAGTCAAAAAGGCGCTGAAGACGCAGTTTGTGAGCGCGATTGAAAACAGCAGCATGATTGCGGGCGTGTTTGGCAATTATTATATGAAAGGCGACATCGAGCCGCTCATTTCATTTCAGGAAAAATTGGAACGCATTGGTAAAAAAGACTTATTGCGCGTTGCAAATCAATACTTCACCAAAGACACGCGCACGATTGTGATTCTAAAGAGGTAGCTATGCAAGTTTTGGGTTGTATGAGCGCGCTCGTTACGCCGTTTAAAAATGGCAAGCTCGATGCGCAAACGTATGAATTTCTGATTAAACGGCAGATTGAGGCGGGCATGGACGCCGTTGCGCCTGTGGGCACAACGGGCGAAAGCGCGACACTCTCGCACAGCGAGCACAAAGAGTGCATCGAAATCGCTGTGCAAACATGCAAGGGCAGCGGCGTTTCTGTGCTCGCCGGCGCGGGGAGCAACGCGACAAAAGAGGCGATTGACCTTGCATGCTTTGCGCAAAAGATTGGGGCAGATAGCCTCTTGTGCGTGACGCCGTATTATAACAAGCCCACACAATCGGGGCTGCTCGCGCATTATATGGCGATTGCCGAATCTGTCGAGATTCCGATTATGCTCTATAATGTCCCATCGCGCACGGGCGTGAGCCTCGAGCCCAAAACAATCCTCGAGCTCGCCAAGATTCCCAATATTTACGCGGTGAAAGAGGCGAGCGGCAATGTCGAACGCGTTGTCGAGCTGAACGCGAGCAACCCAAACCTGCGCATCTTCAGCGGCGAGGATAGCCTGAATTATCCGATTCTCGCCTGTGGTGGCTCGGGAATGGTCTCGGTAACGGGCAACCTTTTGCCCAAGCGCATTGTGGCGCTCCAAAGGGCGATGGATAATGGCAATTTCGAGCAGGCGCGCGCGCTCAATAACGCGCTGTTTCCGCTCAACAAGGCGCTGTTTCTCGAATCCAACCCGATTCCGATTAAGGCGGCGATGTACATCGCAGGGCTTCTGCCACGTTTGGAATATCGCCTGCCATTGGTAGAACCGAGTAAGCAAACTTATGATATACTTCAGAATCTTATCCAATCTTATGACGAGGTACAATAGATGAGCATGAAAGGCAAAACTTTAGTGATAAGCGGCGCAACACGAGGAATTGGCAAGGCTATCTTATATCGTTTCGCTAAAGAAGGGGTGAATGTTGCTTTCACCTACAACAAAAACGAGGAAGAGGCGCAGAAGATTCGGCAAGATGTCGAGCAGCAATACGGCATCAAGGCACGATTCTATCCGCTAAATGTGCTTGAGCCCGAACAATACAAAGACCTTTTTATCGAAATTGATAAAGATTTTGACCAAGTGAATTTTTTTATTAGCAATGCAATCATTTATGGCAAAAGCGTTGTTGGTGGGTTCGCACCCTTTATGCGGCTCAAGCCCAAAGGGCTCAACAACATCTACACAGCGACGGTGCTTGCCTTTGTTGTGGGCGCGCAAGAGGCGGCGAAACGCATGAAAGAAGTCGGCGGCGGCAGCATCATCTCGCTTAGCTCGACAGGCAATCTCGTCTATATGCGCAACTATGCGGGGCATGGCAACTCTAAAAACGCTGTCGAAACAATGGTCAAATATGCCGCCGCCGAGCTTGGCGAATGGAAGATACGCGTGAATGCCGTGAGCGGCGGTCCTATCGACACAGACGCGCTCAAGGCGTTCCCTGATTATGCCGAAATCAAGGCGAAAGTCGAGGAAAAATCGCCGCTCAATCGCATGGGCTATCCAAGCGACATTGCGGGCGCTTGCTATTTTTTGTGCAACGAAACCGAAAGCGCTTGGCTCACAGGGCAAACGATTGTGATTGACGGAGGCACAACCTTTCAATGAAGAATTGCCCAATGGCATGAAATATGAAAAACGCACCAAATCTGTTGAGCTTCTCGCGCATCTTCTTGTCGTTTGTCCTCTTGGCGTTTGTGCTCTATCGCGATAGCCTGTTCCCAAACATCGACCCAAGCTATCGCGACTATTTCACATGCCTCATCTTCATCATCGCGAGCATCACCGATTTTTTCGATGGCTTCATCGCCCGCGAATACCATATCACGACAACCTTTGGCGAGGTTTTCGACCCGCTCGCCGACAAGATGCTCATGCTCTCTGCGTTCTTGGGCTTGCTCATTCTTTCTCGCGCCGATGTGTGGGCTGTGTTTCTGATTCTAAGCCGCGAGTTTTTCATCACGGGCTTGCGCGTTGTGGCGGTGAGCAAAGGCAAGAACATCGCCGCATCATCGCTTGGCAAGACCAAAACAACCCTGCAAATCAGCGCGATTGGCTTTTTGCTGATGAACGAAATCTGGTTTGGAACAATCTTGCTTTGGCTCGCTGTGGCTGTTACGCTCTACTCGGGCTATGACTATCTACGAGCCTACCTCATTGCAAAGGACTAAAATGCCCATCGTTTTTTCATTCTTATGCCTCGCCTTGTTCGTGTATCTCGCCTTTTTCGCGTGGGGGTATTTCATCGCGCTGTTTTTGCTCGCGTTTATGGTGCTCTTTCATGAGTTTGGGCATTTCCTCGTGGCGCGGCTTTGCGGCGTGCGTGTCGAGGTTTTTAGCGTGGGCTTTGGCAAGCGCGAATGGTGTCTTTGGCGCGGCAAATTTGGCGACACCGAATACCGAATCGCGCCCATTATGCTCGGTGGCTATGTCCAAATGCTTGGGCAAGACGACCTTAAGCCAAGCGAGCGCAACTCCTCGCCCGAGAGCTACACGCAAAAAACGCCCCTGCAACGTATTGCGATTCTGTTTGCTGGACCTTTTGCAAACCTTCTGCTTGGCTTTCTCGCGCTTGTCGTGGCTGTGTGGATTGGCAAAATGGAGATTGTGCCAAAGATTGCCGCGCCCGAGCCTAGCTCGCCCGCGTTTGTCGCGGGGCTGCGCGAGGGCGATGAGATTGTGCGCGTGAATGGCGCGCGCGTGCGGAGCTGGAACGAGCTGAACAAGGCGATTAAGGCGAGCGACATTGGCGCGCCGATTGCGCTCGAGATTGTGCGCGATTCTGCGCCTTTGCAGCTTTCGCTTGTGCCAAGCGTGCGCGAGCTGCCCAATCTCTTTGGCGAGCTCGAAAGCCGCCCTGTTATCGGAATCCGCCCGCTGGGCGAAACGCGCATCGTGCGGTATGGCTTTTGGGACGGAATCGTGAAGGGCTATGCGAGCGCGCTTGAGCTTTCATCGCTGATGATTGTTGGAATCGGCAAGATTTTTACGCAAGTCGTGCCCGTTTCGGAGGTTGGCGGGGTTGTGATGGCTGTGCAGACCATTTCGCTCGCCGCCGAGAACAGCCTTGTTGCCGTGCTGTGGATTGGCGCGCTGATTTCGCTCAATCTTGGAATCATCAACCTCTTGCCCATTCCGATGCTCGATGGCGGGCATATTGTGCTCAATCTCTACGAGCTTTTCGCCCGCCACGTGCCAAGCGAAAAGGCGCTTAGCCGCTTCGCGATGTTTGGCGCTGTGATTCTGTTTGCGCTCATGGCTTTGGGGCTCTACAACGACATCAGCCGCATTGTGCAGGGGTAGGGGGGTTGTTGTTGGCGAGCAGCAATTTTTTTGCCATTGCGAGGCGAAGCCGAAGCAATCAACCGTCCTTGAATGCTCGCTCGCAATGACACATGGAATCTTTTGCGATTCTATCATGTATTTGGAGGTGCGACTTTAGTCGCACTCATCATTTTATATGTGCGGTTAAAACCGCACCTCCATTTGTCATGTTGAGCGAAGCGAAACATC
>CAMXAV010000070.1 GCA_947179285.1 uncultured Helicobacter sp. | reverse complement strand
TTGGCGCTGCTGGCGCTTCGGTTTTGGGGCACTTCAACGGCTATGGCTGGGGCAATGCGCCCAAAGCTGGGCTTCTCAACAGCACAATCGATGATGCGGGCAATATCAAGATTGACCCCATTGTTGGCGCAACAAACGATGACGCGATTGCGCGGGCGATGAACGCGCAAAGGGCAGAATCGCAGCCCAACTTTGTTATGGGTAAATCGGGCGAAACAATCACAAATTACAATGTCCCAATTGAGTTTGAACAATGGGTTAAGAATGCAGCGGGCATAAATCCCGATAAAGAGATTATCGCAAATCTTTATACTCTTGCCAAAAAACACCCCGAAATGTTTAATAAACCAAGCGATGTCTATCGGCTCATTCGAGAAGTCAAAAATCCAACGTTCTTTTATCGTAATAATCGCCCCGATATTGCATTGATGGGTAAGTTTTTGGAAGATGGCAAAATAGGCAAAATTGGCATCGTAAAAGACGGAGAACCCTATAATATTGTGGGGCATGCAACAACACGAAACGTACGCGCAAGCAACTATCAAGATGTGGTAGGGACGGCAGACCCTACACTCCCCTTACTACCATATCATGGCGGGGGACAGAGGCCTGGTGCAAATGCACATTCACATCTTGACAAATTGGAATCAACGGTGGGGTCGCCCACCGTCCCCACACAACCAGCACTTGAAGGTGGTCAGGGCGTTGGTGCAAATGCACGTTCGTTGATTCCTTATAATCCTACCACATCAAACCTTAATAATAGTTTAGAAAATGCAGAGAATGCAACGTCTTTGGGGCGAGCAATTGGCGAAACGAATGTGTATATCAACAATGATAGGGGCTACCATGCAACGATACAAATCGTGCAAGCAGACAAGCTTAAGCCGAGTTTTGAGGAAAATGTTGGTGGGCAATTCCGCACGCAAAAGCAAGACCATGTAATTCATAAAATCCGCGACCATTTCGACCCAATGCTGATGTTTGAACGTAGTGGGGATTTTAATGGAATCCCCGTTGTTGATAATAGCGGGATTGTTTTGGTTGGAAATCATCGCACGGAAGCCTTGAAGAGTTTTAGCCCCGAGCAATTTGACAAATATGCCAAAGCCGTGCAGGATAAATATGGAATCAAGCTAAATAATGGCGAGCTTATTGTACGTGTGCTTGACCCACGATACAACAAAGAGGAACGTGAGAATCTCGCAAAGGCAAGCAATGTGGGGCGCGAGAATAACTTCTTTGAAAAAGAGATTGCAGAAGATGCAAAATATGCACAGAATCTTGGCGATTTTCTTGGCAACAAAAATGTTGTGATACGACCAGATTTTGATGAGGCTAGCGATGTTACGCGAATGAAAAACCTCGTTGCGGGCGCTCTAAAGATGCCGCTTGATAATGAACGTGCCAACTCTGTATTGTTGCATTCTTTGCTTCAGAGCGGGCAACATGGATTTTTGAAACGTCTCGATTCGCTTGCGCTTGATGATGCACGTACGGCAAGCGCCATTCACACGATGTTGCGCGATAATGCGGGCGCGCTCTATTTAAACAGAATCAGCCAAAATGCAAGCGCTATTGATATTGTTCCCTATCTCCATAGCACACTCAATGCAATCCGCGCACAAAAGGGTAAAACATATCCACAAATTAAGAAATATATCGAAGAAGAGGCAAAGCATATTCTATTGACAAGCGAAGAGAATCTCTACCGACTTTCGCGACTAAGCGAGCCACCAATTGATTATTTCGAGCAGCTTAAAGGCAATATGATTGCGTGTGCGCTTGGCAAATTATTGACACGTACAAATCCAAGCGAGGCTCTCTATGGAATCTTGAAACAATTTGGCAAAGAACAAAATCATGGAGAAAATATTTTTGGTGATGAATTTAAAATAACACTTTGGGATAATCTCGCTTATCTCAATCGTATTTCTGGCGAAAGCCCGCTAGGAAATATGCTAGAAAGCATTAAACTAAAAGAAAAAGAATTTGCACAATATGCGGCTATGCGCGATATGCAGGGCAACACACAGATGAGCCTCAAGCCCAACATGCCCCTTGACCTCAAAACAATGCACAAGCTCAAGGCTGCTGCAATCAATGCCCCAACAGCCACACAGCAACAATACGAGGCTTATTATAGGGCAATGTGGAGTGGAGACAAGCAACAAATCAGTAAAACATTGCCCTTTATCAAGATTGCACATTTCAACGAGACATTTAGCAAGCTCTTTGGAATCGAAAAACAAGCAGTGTTTTTTACCAAGCAAAGCATATCGCACGCACGAGAAAGCAGAAAGGTTACCTATAACCAAGACTTACCCGAAGCATTTGTGAAAGACATTCCAAATGTCATCAACAATGCGCAAGGGGGATTTTATGATAAAGCACATCGAAATTTCTTTATTGTTAAGCCATTGAGAGATTATGGAATTGATAGCAATCAACTCGGTTTTATTCATTTCAATAAAGATATTTTGGGGAATTATATCGTAACAATGAAGCGGGCAGACGCAGATAGTTTGCATAGTGCAAACTATGTAGAAGTAGGGAGGGGAATCGCACCCCACATACCAACCGAGCAAGGCTCGATTGCTTCTCCGTTCCTGAAAGCATCGCCTACTTCTAATGCCAGCAATCCTACCACCTCTCCGCTTAAAGACGGCTTACAATCTAACACCCTCGCCCGCAACCTCGCCCACAATGCAGCCACAAACGCGCTCGCAGGCACAGCGGGGGGAATCGCCAATGTTGCGCTTGATGATTCCGATGATGCCCTTGCAAAAAAGTTTGCCAAAGGCTTTGCGTATGCTGTGGCGCTCAAGGTTGCGGCAAAGCACGGAATGCCCGCAGGCGCAAGGGCAAGCAAGGCGGCGTTTGATTATGCGATGCAAAAGAGCGCGCAGTTTAGCACACTCTTGCGCGAGAATCCGCAGCTTTTCACGCGCCTACTCAACAAGCAGCTCACGGACGATTTCGCCCAATTTGGGGGCGCGAGCTCGGGGCTCAATGCCGAACGCTATGCCGTTGCAAAAGAGCTCGCGCAAAAGGGTGCGAGCGAAGAGGAGATTCTAGTCCGCACAGGTTGGTTCAAAGGGCTTGATGGCAATTGGAAATTCCAGCTTGACCTCGCCAAAGGCGCGGCATATAAGCTCAAAGAGGGGGGCTACCACCTAAGCCAGCTCTTCAAGCAAGAATCCCTCTATGCGGCATATCCATTTTTGCGAAATGTGCGCGTAGAGATTGCGCGGCTGCCCGAGAATGTGAATGGCAGCTTCGAGCCCACAACGAGGATTATCACCCTAAACAGCGCCAACAACAAGCTCGATTTCACAAAGGCGCTTTGCCATGAGCTGCAACACATTATCCAAAAACACGAGGGCTTTGCGCAAGGCAGCAGCCCAAAAAATCCAAACTATTGGACAAACGCAGGCGAGGTTGAGGCACGCGCGACATTCAAAGGGGGCGAGAGCAACCCGCGCCAAAGGCTTGCAAACGAACGCAAAGAGGGCGAAATCATCGAGGCGATGAGCAGGGCGAGCGATTCGGAAATTCCGAACAGCTCAACGCTCGCACATTCCCAAAAGCTCGAAAGCGCATATCTCAAAGACACGCACAGAATCGATACAGAGGCGCTCGATAGGCACGCTGTGGCGCTGCCAAAGGCGCTAGATGAGCAGCAGTTTATGGCGCAAGCAAAGACCGATTCACAAGGAATTGCGAGGGTAGAGACGCCGATTGGGGACGTGAAGATTCACATGAAAAATGCGTGGGAGCATATCAATAAAAAGAATACACACAAACAAGACAGGAAAGAATACAGCGGTGCGCTTTTTAGTACGTTGCAAGACCCGCTATTCGTCATTAAACAACAATACACTAGGAGTATTTCTTCACACCCCCTCCAAAAACGCGAACAAGGGTTAGGCAACTCAACTAGTGCTGGAAGTATAACACAAGATTCTTATGTATTCTTTAAACCATATAAAGATTCGAGCGGCTCGAGATATTTAGCAGCCTTTGCTGTGAATAGTGAGGGAGAATTGCTACACAAAACATTCTTCGACCCAAATATGACAAAGCTTCAACGTTGGATACAATCCCATGATGATGATTTATTGTATTACAAATATGATAACCAACAAGATAAAGTTTATTCCATTGCTGGGCAAAGGGCACAAACGGACAAAGACGCACAAAGAATCAAGCTTGAGAAACGAGAGCTCGAGAGGCATATCGCAGAATATGAGAATAAAATAAAGACATTGGAAAGAAAAATCAACAGCGCGGGCGATGTGGCGAGAAAGAATCGAGACAAGAACATCAGCGAGCAAGAGCGCTACAAGAGCTTGTTGTTCCAAGCCAAAAAGAAATATTATCATATTCCCGACCAAGAAGCCTCAAAAATGGACTTCTTCAAATCTCTTAGCGAGAGGCAAAGGGCAGATTTCTTGAACGATTTGGAGCGCCTCACGCACAAGAGCGATGTGGATTTAGATGGCATTCACGACGTGATTTCTCGTGATGATTTTTGGAAAGGAAAGTATCGGGATTTCGCCGATGAGTCGCAACATCACATCGAAATGGCACAAAGAAACATGATTCTGCTCAAAGAGCTAACGCGGCTGCCACTTGAGAGCCAACGAGAATTGGCAGAGAAATGGAACGCAACACAAATGCGCGCCAATATCGAGAAAACATTCAACACACAGCCGCTCAAAGAATTTGGCACAAACTATGCCGAGTATATGCGCGATGGCGAGGGCGCAATCCACAAGCTACGAAGCGAGAAACAAGGGCAAGTTTCGGGCGCATTCTATCGCGAGGATTTACAAAAGATAAGCGGGAATGGGAATATTGATTTGGTGTGGGGAGATTCTAGGTTTGGATTGGCACATATCCTCGACAAACACCCAAACATGACAAATGATATTTTAAGCGATGTTCTGCAAAATGGAGAGCTCAAGATACGTCAAAACGAAGCGATACAAATCACAAAAGATAATTATAAGGTAATCTTAAAGTCAAATTGGAAAGGCGAGCCGACAAAAAACAAATGGATAGTTACAGCGTATGAAGACGAGAAAGGCTTAAGTATATCATCTAAGCCTTTGACTGAAGCAGATAGTCTTGCCTCAAACTCTAAGGGCATTATACCACAAAACAATGACAATCCCCAATACTCCCTCAAATCCCCCCTCGAATCCCTCAAAAGCGCGCAGGGGCGCATCGATGGCTTGCGTGCATTTGCGAAATATCTTGCCAATCCTCCCGCACATTTGCG
>CAMXAV010000069.1 GCA_947179285.1 uncultured Helicobacter sp. | reverse complement strand
TTGGCTACCATGTCTCTCAAAAAAAGGGGGGAGTATGCGCGCGTTTCTATGCTTGCTTGCTGCATTTGTGCTTGTTGCGTGTTCGGACAAAGAGGACAAAATCACATTGTTTGAAAAGGGCATTCGCGCCTTGAGCTACGAAGCCTACGATGTCGCCGTTCATTATTTTGAACGTTCATGCTATGCGGGCTTTGCCAAAAGCTGCGAACAAGCGGCGCGGCTTTATCAAGAAGGAATGGGGACAAAAACCAACCACGAAAAGGCGCTTGAGCTCTTGATTGAAGGCTGCGAGAATGACGCGCGCATGTGCTTGCTCGTTGCGCAATACGATTCGCCACAGCTTAGCAAACAGCAGGCACAAAGGCTCTATGAGGAATACACCGACAGGGCATGCAAAATGGGGCATGTGAGCGCGTGCGAGGAGCTCGCGCTGCAAAACAACGGGCGCAAGGCGACAAGCTATCTGCGCTTTGCATGCAAAAACGCAGACGCGCATTGCGATGGCGCGAAGTTCTATGCGTTTGCGGGCGCGTTTTATTTTCACCAAGACGAACGCGAACGCGCGATTCCGTTTTTGGACAAAGCATGCAAAGAAAAAGACAAGACCTCTTGCCATATTCTCGGGCTCGCGCTTAGCGAAAAAGACGAGATGGACGCTGCCTTTGGCTTTTTTGAGCGCGCATGCGCGTTGGGCGAGGCGCAGTCATGCAAGGCGATGCTTGCGGAATCGTATGATGTCAAGCCCAGCGTTGTGCGCCAAACGCGCGAGCGGCTCTGTGCGCTTGGCGATGCGAGGGAATGCCTCAATGTCGCCAAAGAGCTTATAAACGAGAAACGTGGCAAGTCCAAATCGCAAGCCGAATCGTTCTATCGCAAGGCGATGGATTTGTGCGAAGACGAATGCGACCATATCAAGCAAGAATGGCAGGATTTCAAGAATCCACAGCCGAAAAAAGACGAAGAAAAGCCACAGATTCACGAATCGCGAATCTAGGAGACCACAATGAAACATGCGAAGTGGTGCTTATGCGTTGCCGCCGCTTTGGTTGTGGGGTGTAGCGTTACGAACTCGGGCAATCCCGAATTTTTCAATTCATTATGGGAAGCCTACAAAGAGGGAGGCGCAAACGATGACCCGCAAGCGTTTATTGAATATAAAGAGGCAAAAAAGGAACAAAGGCGCTTTGTGCAGCAGCAGACGCGGCACGACAAGGATTATAGCAAACGTTTGTTGCTTGGCGTGATAGACGCGACAACCTTTGTGGCGAGCACAACGCTCACGCCCGTGCATGCGGAGAATCTGCTGCTCACGCCGATTTATATGGTTGAAGATTATGCGAGCCAGCTCCCCGTGGGCGAGGAGCGCAAAGAGCCGCGCTAAATCACCGCATAGCCCACCGAGAGGCAAGCGGGAATCGCCCGAAGCTCGGCGAGCGTGTCGCTATTCACATCATCATCAACCAAAATCACGGCAAGCGCCTCGTTGTGGTTGTTGCGCCCAAGCCGAAAATCGGCGATATTAATCGCATGGTTTGCCAAGATTGTCCCAATGTCGCGAATCACGCCCGGAACATCGGTGTTTTTGAAGAATATCATGCGCCCTGCGGGGGTGATGTCCATGCCAAAACCATTCACCGAGACAATGCGCAACACATTTTCGTCAAACACCGTGCCCGCAAGCGTGATGTTGCTGCTTTCGCCGCTGACTTTGAGCGTGATTTTGTTTGTATAAGTGCCTCTATCTTTTGTGTAGATGTTGTGCTTAATCCCACGCTCAACCGCGATATGCGGCGCATTGACATAATTAATCTTCTCGCCAAGCGATTCGCTCAACGCGCCAACGAGCAACGAAGCCAGCAGAGAATCGCCATAGCGCGCCACCTCGCCTTCGAGCGTCAAATCAATCGTGCGCAATGGGCATTTGTTGATTTGTGTCGCGAGGAATCCCATTTTTTGAATGAGCTCCAAATAGGGCTTTAGAAACGGCGGTAGCTCGCTTTCTTTGATAGGCAGGTTGAGCGCATTGGGGTAGCTGCAACGGCGCGCCGCCTGAATCGCCGCTTCTGCCGCCTCAATCGCGATTTTCTCTTGCGATTCGAGCGTGTTTGCGCCGATGTGCGGCGTTACATAGACATTGGGCAAATCAAGCAACGGGTTGCTCGTTGCGGGCTCTTTGCTAAACACATCAATCGAGGCAAAGCGGATTTTCTTGCTCTTAAGCCCCTCAATCAGCGCCTCTTCGTTATACAGCCCGCCGCGCGCGCAGTTGATAAGAATCACGCCGTCTTTCATTTTGTGAAAATGCTCTTTGTTAATCATATTGATAGTCTCGCGATTCTTGGGCGTGTGAATCGTGATGATGTCGCATGCGAGAATGTCATCAAAATTTGTCGTGTAGGCGATTCCCAAATCTGTCGCCTTCGTGGGCTTGATATAAGGGTCATACGTGATGACATTGAGCTCAAACGCCTTGGCGCGCACGCCCACGCGGCTGCCGATATTGCCAAAGCCGATGATTCCAAGCGTCTTTGCCTTGAGCTCTGTGCCATACCAATCCTCGCGTTTCCAGATTCGCTGCTCTTTAAGCTGATGATTCGCACCCGGAAACTGCCGCACGGCGTTTAGCATGTGCGCCATCGTGAGCTCCACAGCGGCAATCGTGTTTGCGGTGGGGACATTCATCACCACGATGCCCTTTTTGCTGCATGCGTCAATATCGACATTATCAACCCCCACGCCCGCACGCACAATCGCGCTTAGCTTTGGCGCAACGTCCAAAAAGGCGGAATCGACATCGGTCGAACTACGCGTAATCGCAACATCGGCATCATGCAAAACCTCGCCGAGTCTGTCTTTGGGGTGTTTGGCAGCTTCGATGAGCTCGACTTCTTTATTTTTGCGGAGAATCTGCAACCCGCTCTCGTGGATATGGTCGCAAACAACGATTTTGTATGGCATAGCAATCCTTTAACTTTTGTCGATTTGGTATTTGATTTCATAGCGATTGAGCTGCGAAAGCACTTGATTCAAAAATTCCTCGCTTTTGGCGCTAACCATGAGCTGCAATTGATTGCCGCTTTTGTAATAGGCATAGTTCATGCCATTGCTGCTTAGCACCTGATGTAGGCAGAAAAATTTATACGAATCGAGCGGCTCAACAATCACGCGGAATTGTTTGTATGTTTTCTCGGGGGCTTGCAAATCAAAGTTGATGTCGAGCTCCAAAGCGGGGTAGGCATAGCTGCTTTGCGTGCTTTCGATAAAATCTTTTGCCCAGCCCGTTTCATCGAGAATCGATTGGTTGTCGTTGCGGATTCCGCCGCTGCTGCGGTCGTTGAAGATGGCAACACCGCCATGCGCAACGGCGGCTTTGTCCTCGAATGCCGAAAGCTTGAGATAGCTAAAGGTAACAACCCCGACAATCACAACGGCAATCAGCCCCACAGCAGCAATGACAAAACGCATGCAACACTCCTTTAGGTTTTATCGCGAATCACATCACCAAGCGTGATTTTTTCGTTTGAGCCAAATTCCTTGAGGCTCTCACGTTCTTTGATTTTCTCGAGTCGGCGCACAGAGACGCGAATCTTGTTGTTCGCCTTGTCAATCATCGAAATCGCGCCTTCAATCGTGTCGCCGATTTGCAGCTCGTCTTTGTTGAGCGGGGCGAGGTCGGCTGTGCGAATGAGCGCGTCAATGCCCTCTTGGATATTGATGAACACGCCAAAGTCTTTGATGTCGCGAATCGTACCTGTAATAATATCATCAATTCCATGTGTTTTGCTAAAATCGCCCACAGGCGAGTTGGTGAGGCTCTTGCGGCTAAGCGAGACGCGTTCTTTTTGTTGGTCGATGCGGATAATCTTGACTTCAATCTCTTCGCCCTCTTTGAAGCTGTTTTTGCAGGTCAGATTCTTGTCCCAAAACGCGTCTTCATTGTGCAGCAAGCCATCGATTTCGCCAAGCTTCACAAAAGCGCCAAAATCGGTGAGTGTCGCGACTTTGCCCTTCAGCACATCGCCTTCTTTGTGTGTTTTGCAAAAACGCACAAAGGGTTTCTCGATGAGATTCTTTTGCGAAACGCGCAGCTTGCGCCCTTTGGTGTCAATCTCAATCACCTCAACAACGATTTCCTGCCCTGTTTTAAGGTATTGGTTGGGGTGCTTGATGTTTTTGTCCCACGAAATCTCGGAGACATGCAAGAAGCCCTCGATGTCGTTGCCCAAATCGACAAACGCGCCATACGATTCGACATTGCTCACAACAACGCTAATCGCATCGCCCACTTCGAGTTCGTTTTCGATTTCAACCCATGGATCTTCGGTCGTGGCTTTAATCGAAAAAGAAATGCGCTTTTTGTCTTTATCATAGCCAATCGCCTTGACAAAAACCTCCTGCCCTTCTTTGAAGTTTTTGGCAGGATTGATATGCCCTTTATAGCTAATTTCGGTATAGTGAATGAGCCCCTCGATTCCATCGACATCGACAAACATACCAAATGCCGTAACATTCTTGATAATGCCGCGCAAAGGCTCGGTTGCGTCAAGCAGCCGTTGTGCCTTTTCTTGTTTGTTTTTGGTGTCAATATCAAAAAACCGCTTACGCGAAACGATAATCGTATGCTCTTCGGGCTTGATATTGATGATACAAACTTTAATGCGCTTGTTCGTGTGCGAGCTGCCCTCTTTGAGCGCGGCGACTTTGCGGGGCATGAAATATTCCACGCCGTCTGCGTCCTCGAGCGTGTATCCCCCCTTGTTGCCATGCGCGATTTTTGCCTCAATCACCACGTCTTTATAATCGCTTCCTAGCTCCTCGATTTTTTTCTGAATCTTCTGCCGCTTCAGCGCCTTTTTGTGCGAGACAATCGGGCGTTCGCCATTTTCGTTGATGACAACCACATCGAGCTCATCGCCCTTTTTGAACAAAAGCTTGCCCTCTGCATCGGTGATTTCCTCGATGCGGATTCTGCCTTCGTTTTTCTCATTCACATCAACAAAAACAAAGCCTTCACTTTCATTGATGCTGATAATCTTCCCTTTTGTGAGTCGACCACCCTCGCTTTGTTTTGCATCACCTTCAAACCAAGACACGAACTCATTGTCTTCTTCAGTATGAGAATTATTTTGCCCACTCTCAACCATTCTTAAAAACCTTTCTCCATAAAGTTAAAACCAAATTTTGCAATTCTTGCAAATGGAACAATCTTTTGTGGCATGGTAACACAGATTCCTTTACGTATCAATTGCTTTAATTTGATTTACGACATTGTTAATAATCCAATCTGGTG
>CAMXAV010000068.1 GCA_947179285.1 uncultured Helicobacter sp. | reverse complement strand
GCCCTGTCGCCAATCAGCACGCGCCCGCTGATGCCTAGCGCTTGCAGTAGCGCGTTTGATGTTGCCGATTGATAATCTTCGCCGCGCTCGCCGATAATCGCAAGCACGCTCTGCACCTTGCCCCTGCCCACGATTCCCGCGCAGCTAAGCCGCTGTTTGCGTGCAGCAAAGCTCGAGATGAAGCCAGAATCGATGCGGCGAAACAGATAATCGGCATTCAGCTTTGCGGGGTAGCTGTGGTGGTTGTGCGCAAATTGCTTGGTCGCTGTCGTGAGCGGGGATTGCTTGAGAAACACGAAAAAGGGAAGGAGATTGAGATATTCGATGCGCCCGATTTTCATTGCATTCCTTTAAAAAAGACTAGGGGATTCTAGCAGTTTTGTTATAATTGCAACCAAAAACAAAGAAATGCCATGATTTTTTCGCTCTGCGCTGTTACCAAAATGTACGACCATACGCCGCTGTTTGAGAACATCTCGTTGCAGCTTGAAGCGGGCGAGCGAATCGCCCTCATCGGGCGCAATGGCAGCGGCAAAAGCACGTTGTTGCGCATCATCGCTCGCGAGATTCTGCCCGATAGCGGCGAGCTGAACTGCCCCGCGCATTTGAGCGTGCGCGCGCTGCCCCAGAAGCCCGAGTTTGGCGAGGGTATGAGCGTGCGGCAGGTGTTGCTCGCGCAGCTTCGCGAGCTCACGAGCGCGCGTGAGGAATACGAACACATTAGCGAGCAGCTAGGCAGCCAAGCAGGCAATCAAGACAAGGCGCTTTTGGCGCGGTTGAGCGCGCTTGGCACATTCCTCGACCACCACAACGCATGGGATTTAGACAGCAAGCTGCAAAGAATCTTAAGCGAATTTCGGCTCGATTGCTTTGGCTCTCACCCCGCAAACCTGCTAAGCGGCGGCGAGCAAAAGCGCGTGGCGCTCGCGGGGCTGCTGCTGTATAAGCCCGATTTGCTGCTGCTCGATGAGCCCACAAACCACCTCGATGTGCAAATGGTTACGTTTCTCGAGGAGCTCATCTTGCGCGAAAAATATAATTTGCTCTTTATTTCTCACGACCGCTATTTCATCGATTCGATTGCGACAGCCACTGTCGAGATTGACAACCAAAGCCTGCGCCGATTCGATGGCGGCTATGCGCGCTATTTGCAGCAAAAAGAGGCGCTTTTGCGCGCGATGAGCAAGGAACATGAGAATCTGCTGAAGATTTTGAAAAACGAAGAGGAATGGCTGCAAAAGGGCGTACAGGCGCGGCGCAAGCGCAACGAGGGGCGCAAGCAGCGCGTGTTTGAGCTGCGCGAGCAGGCGAAGAAAAACCCTTCGATTCTGCGCAAAATGCAGCTTGAACTGATGCGCGAGCAGAAGCATTTCAACCAAACACAAAGCGTCAATCGCCAGAAAATGCTGTTTGAGGCGCGCAACCTTTGTCTGCGGCTAGGCGAACGGACGCTGATTGAGAATCTCAATCTGCGCATTTTGCAGCGCGATAGAATCGCCGTTGTCGGGCGCAACGGCAGCGGCAAAAGCAGCCTCTTGCGCATATTGCTCGGGCAGCTTGCGCCAAGCAGCGGCGCGTTGCTGCGCGGCGAGCTGCGCATTGGCTATTTTGACCAACACAAGACAATGCTTGACGATTCTAAAGATTTGCAGCAAACCTTTTGCCCTTTTGGGGGCGACCGTGTCGAGGTGCGCGGGCATAATATGCACATTTTTGGCTATCTCAAGCAATTTTTATTCCCCAAAGACGATTTGCACAAGAAAATCGGCGCGCTAAGCGGCGGCGAAAAAACGCGCGTGGCGCTCGCGCTGCTCTTTACAAAAGAATACGATTGCCTGATTCTCGATGAGCCCACGAATGATTTGGACATTGTTACGCTCAATGTTTTCGAGGAATATTTGCAACATTTTCAAGGAGCGCTAATTTTTGTGAGCCATGATAGATATTTTGTTGATAAGATTGCAAAAAGTTTGCTTGTTTTAGACGGCAAGGGCGGGGCGTTTCAGACAGTGCAGAGCTTTAGCGAGTTCCTCGAAACGGAACGTGAAATCTTTGATGTCGAGGAGATGATTCAGAAATTGCCCAAAACGACAGCGGCTGTCGAACCCAAAAATGCCGCAACAGCGCCCAAGAAGCCGACAAAGCTAAGCTACAACGAAACGCGCCTGCTCGCGATGTTGCCAGACGAAATCGAATCTCTCGAGGCGCGCGTACGCGCGATTGAGGCGCAGCTTGCGACCAATCCGCCCAACATCGCCGAGCTCGCGCGCGATTATGAGAATCTGCAACAAGACATCAGCGCCAAGCTCGAGCAATATGTCGCGCTCGAAGAAAAGCGCGAAATGCTCGAGCAAAAATGAGAATCATTGCCTGCGCGTGAAGCTGATTCCATACACCGCGTTGCGCACATCAAACAGCGCGTCTTTGGGCGCGCCAATGCCGCGCGGCAGAATGTTTGGCAGGAACACATCGCGGTTGCAATCGCCCCCGCTGAATGTGTCGATTTTGAGCGTGCCTAGCGGTATTTCGGTGTGTTTGCCGCTCCATAGCGCTGTGGTTTTGTCTGTCGAATCGCCCGCGTTGGCGAGAATGAGTAGCATTGTGTAGGCAATGGGCTTTTGGGCGATTCTTGCCTTGAAATCTTGCTCCAAGAAGTCGTCCCCAAGCGCCTCGAGCTCCGCCTCGCTCAATGTCTTCTCGCCCTCTGTTGGCACAAACTTCCACCGCGCCGCAATCCATTTGTCGCCTTCTTTCACATAGAATGTGTGAATGCTATGGTATGCCGTGTTTGCGACACTCGGGGTGATTCCGAGCTTTTGCAGATATTGCGCATATTGCTTGAAAGAATCGACATTTTCTGTGTAATATGCCAATTTTTCTGCGTCAACCTTGCCATTTTTTGGCAGTCGCAACGCGAGGTATGTCCCAAACTCATCGACATCTTTGGCGAAATTGATTTCCGTATTGAGCAGCACCGATTCAAAGCTCTCTTCTGCCCCCGTCATCTTGAGCGCAAGCCCCCTCACCTTGCCCTTGTCGCTCGCGTTGGAATCGCCGCCGCCAAGCGAGAATCGCGCTTGTGTAAGAATCGATTCTTCGCGCAAAAGCGGAATGTCGAATCGCTTCGCGGCTTTTGGGTTGGGCACAAACGCGCCAAGCGCGCAAAAGCCCTTTGTGTGGTTGATTTTCTTCTGCAAGTCGTTTGTGTCGCCATTGAGCTGGTAGAAAATATCGATAATTTTATTTTCATCATATTTTTCAAGCTCCACAGCCCAAAGAATGTTCATCGTTATGCTCATAACCATGCCCATAATATAAATTTTTTTCAATGTTTTGCGCATTGTCCCTCCAAAATTTTTTTCGCACAATCGCGAATGCGGATTATAACCGCGAATCGCTAACGATGAGCAGGCACGTTGTTTGTTAAATATGGGTAGAATGGACAAACTCCATCTTGCATAAAGGTTGGATATGAACGAGATATTGCGTGGAATGGTCTATATGCTCGCCGCAACCATCTTTCTCGCGCTGATGAACGCCATCATCAAATATGTCAGCGCTCTTGGCTACCCCTCGATGGAAAACATCTTCTTTCGCGCATTTTTCATGATGGTCTCGATGCTCTGCGTCTCTTTCGCCGCGCCGTTTTGCAACCGCGTGTTCAAAACACAGCTCAAGCGCCCCGTGTTTGCGTCTAAAAAGCCCGGCGGATTCCGCATGATTGCCTTGCGCTCGTTTCTCGGCGCTGTGGCGATGAGCATGGCATTTTACAACTTCGCGACAATCTCGCTCGGAATCGCGACAGCCTTTTTGCAATCCGCGCCACTCTTTGTCGTTTTCTTTGGGCTTTTCACGCGCAACCGCCCGCGCGGCTTTGTCGTGCTCGCCTCTGTCGTGGGCTTTTCGGGCGTGCTGTGCATCGCCAACCCGAGCTCGGGCGAAATCACGTCCCTAAACGCCATCGCCGGAATCATCGGCGCTGTGTGCTCGGCGTTTGCGTTTTTTACGCTCAATGCCCTCAAGAGCTACTATTCGAGCGGCGCGATTGTGCTTTGGTATGGCGCAATGATGAGTATTCTCGGCGGGCTCGGAATGCTGTTGCCCGTCCCAAACATGGGCGGCTTCGTGCTGCCTAGCCTCGAGATTCTGTGCCTGTTTGTCGCTGCGGGAATCGTGGGCACGATTGGGCAATGGTTCATGACGCAATCGTATCTGCTCGCGCCCGCGCCCATTGTGTCGCCTATGGGCTATATGCGCATCGTCTGGGGGCTGTTTTTGGGCGTGCTTCTTGGCGATGTGCTGCCAAGCGCGACAAGCTCTGTCGGCATTGCGCTCATCATTCTCTCGGGCTTTCTCATCGCGCTGCCCTCGCTTTGGCGGCTCAAGATGGTGCGGCTCTGGCGGCTGCGAATCGCGCGAAGATTCCACGAAAAAGGTTAAAGATGTCTGCATGTGTCCCCAAAACTCTCGATTCCGCTTGGTGTGAGATTCTGCATGAAGAGTTTGAAAAGCCCTATTTTGCGCAAATTATTCATTATTATAAAGAATCTCTGAAGCTTGGCAATGTCTTTCCGACACGTGAAAATGTATTTGCTGCGTTCAACCTGACGCCGCTTCGCAAGATTCGCGTGGTGATTTTGGGGCAGGACCCCTACCACGGCAGCTTTTTGCACGATGGCAAGAGGATTCCGCAGGCAATGGGGCTTAGCTTTAGCGTGCCGCGCGCCGCGCCGCTGCCCCCGAGCTTGCGCAATATTTATAAAGAGCTGCACGATAATCTCGGTGTCGCGATTCCCACGCATGGCGACTTGAGCGCGTGGGCAACGCGCGGCGTGCTGCTGCTGAACGCGATTTTGAGCGTGCAAGAGGGCAGGGCGGGCTCGCACCAACACTTTGGCTGGGAGAGCTTCACAGACGCGGCGATTCGCAAGGTTTCGGAGCAATGCGATGGCGTTGTGTTCTTGCTTTGGGGCAAGTTTGCGCAAAAGAAGATTCCGCTGATTGACGCGAACAAGCACCATATCCTCACCGCGCCACACCCAAGCCCGCTTGCGCAAGGCTTTTTGGGCAGCAAAATCTTTGCGCGCGCCGATTCGCTCTTGCGCCAAAACGCGCCGTTTTGCTGGGAGTTGTGATTTGTTCTAGCAGCGCACTCGCTAGCAATGACAGGAAAATATTATTTTATAGTCATAAAGAATCTTTGGAGGTGCGACTTTAGTCGCACATTATATCTGCTATTGCTCATTATATAAGCGTCCCAGCCACAGCGCGCAACGTCTATGTTCGAGCCGTAAGGCATAACAT
>CAMXAV010000067.1 GCA_947179285.1 uncultured Helicobacter sp. | reverse complement strand
TGGAGCGCGAGTTTTTGTTCAGAATCGGGCAAAAGCTCATAAAAAATTGTTTGAATCGCATTATCAAGACTTGCGATAATCCCATTATTTTTAATGAGCTTCTCGCTGCGTTCGGCAAGGGCTGCGAGCTTTTGTGATGATAATTCTGTATGGTGCGATGTCCATACGGCAATCTTGTTTTCTTTTGGGGCGACAAAAACTAAAATATTTTTCCCAGAATAAAGAGATTCGAGCGGTTTTGACAAAAGCTCTATATAGCGATTGACATAAACACCTTGCAGGCTTGGAACGCTCACAAACGTGATTTTGGGCGTGTTAGGCAACTCTTGAAATTGCGCATTGATGTCCAAAATTTTTTGGCGCAATTTTGAATCCAAAACCTGCGCGGTATCATAGATGAAAATATCTTTTTGAAATGCAATCGGTTCTATGCTCTCAAAGTAATATTTATAAATAGAACCAACGCCGCCCACAATTATCATAATGGGCAAAAACAATAAAATAAAAGACGTCATCTTGTTCAAGAGATATGTCTCTTGAAATTTGCGCAATGCCTTGCCGACATAACGCGAACTCATTAAGCGATAATAACGCAATCTTCTATCAAGTTTCATCTTTTACCTTTCTTTGATAATTTCGCCAGCTTTAAGGCGATACACACTCTCGCAATGCTCGATTGTACTTAGGCGATGTGCGATAATCAACAATGTCTTTTTCTCGCTTGCGGCGTAAATGCTGTCCATAATCATCGCTTCGGTTTGCATGTCGAGCGCGCTCGTTGCCTCATCGAGCACGAGAATCTCGGGGTTGCCATAGAGTGCGCGCGCAATCGCGATGCGCTGTTTCTGCCCGCCGCTAAAGAGATTCCCGCCCTCGCCAACCTGTGTCGCAAAGCCCTCTTTTTGCTGCAGAATCTCGAGCATTCCTGCTTGTTGCAACACAGAAATAAGCCGCTCCTCGTCATAATCGCGCCCAAAAACGACATTGTCTGCCACAGAGCCATCAAACAAATAAACATTTTGTGGAATATAGCCCACTTTGGCGCGCCATGACTTAATATTATCCAACGTGAGCGGCACATTATCTACGCACACTTCGCCCGCATTTGGGCGATAGAGCCCAATCATCAAATCAACCAACGTGCTTTTTCCGCCGCCCGATTCTCCAACAAAAGCGACTTTCTCGCCCTTGCAAATCGTTAAAGAAACATCGACAAAAAGCGGCTGCTTGTCTGTATACGAAAAAGATAGATTTTTGAGCTCGATTTTTTGTTCAAATGCAAGGGGCGCGTCTCCTAATTTTTTGCTTGGTAATAATAAATCATTATAGACGACTTCGAGCGAACGATGGTAGAACAAAATATAGTTATAACTATCAAAAATTCGATTGATAGATGGCAGCAAACGATAAAGCGCGAGCACATACGTTGAAAGAAGTGGCAAAAAGACTTTGACATCGCCGTCTTTTGTATAGACCAAATACGAGACAATCAAAACCATAACGCAGAATCCAACGGCTTCGAGGGTGAGGCGCGGAAGGTGCAAAAAGGTGCGATGAATGATATTTGCATGCGCGACTTTTGACGAGACGTCGAGAAATTGTGCGCGCAAAGGAGAACGGATACTCTGGAGCTTAATCCATTTGAAATTGCCAAAAGTCGAGTTGAGAATCTCATAAAAAATCTTTTGGTTTTCTTCGCGTTCCTTGCCCTCTTTTTTAAGAATCTTCGAGAAACCACCCTTGATGAGCAACACAGCAACAAACAAGAGAATCGTAAGAGAAAATGTGATTGTCCAATCGACAAACAAAAGCAAGGCATAGAGCAAAACAACGATAAAGATTTCAGAAAACATAAAAAGCACAGAGCTCAATAGAATCGTAAAATTAGACGCTTCGTTGATGATTGTTTTAGAAAGATTCGCGCTGTTTTTATTGACAAAGTCTTGATACCCCAACGCGAGATAGCATGCAAAAAGCTTTTGCGATAGTTCATGGTATGTACCATACGAAAGTTTTGCGAGACCATATTGATAGGCGAGGTTCAGCAAACTCCGAATAATATAAAAAAACAGCAAAAAAATGCCAAACGCAACCACAAAATCTTTGGGGCTCTCAAAGCCAATGGTGGCATAGGCAAGCTTGAAATAATGGTTGGTTTCCAAAACGCTAAAATCTGTCGAGACCATAATAAATGGCATAATCGCCGAAACGCCGACCATTTCGACAAGAGAGATGACAACAGAAAAAATAAAAAGCAGAGCAATCTGCCTCTTGTCCCTTTTGGTGAGCAAAAAAGAGAGTTTCTCAAACATGCGACCCGCCAACAAATCGATTCAAAATGAGCGATTTTAACATCTCTCAAATAAATAATAGATTAAAATATGCCCAAACACATCAAAGGAGAGCGCATGAAAGAGATTGCGATTATTGGGCTGGGCTATGTGGGGCTGCCGCTTGCGGTGGCGTTTGGCAAAAAATATCGCGTGCATGGATTCGACATCAAAAACGAGCGCATAGACGAGCTGCAACACGGAATCGACAGCACGCTTGAGTGTTCGCACGAGGAATTGCAAGCGGCAGCAAATCTTAGTTTTAGTGCCGATTGCGCGAGCATTGCGGGCGCGCAGATTTATATCGTCACCGTTCCCACGCCGACAGATTGCTATAACAAGCCCGATTTGCGCCCGATTCTAGGCGCGAGCAAGACGGTTGGGCAAGCGCTCAAAAAGGGCGACATCGTGATTTACGAAAGCACGGTCTATCCCGGCTGCACCGAAGAAGATTGCGTCCCAATCCTCGAGCGCGAAAGCGGCTTGCGCTACAATGTCGATTTCTTCTGCGGCTACTCGCCCGAGCGAATCAACCCCGGCGACAAGCAACATCGGCTCGAAAACATCAAAAAGGTGATAAGCGGCTCGACAGAGGCGGTTGCAGACGAAATCGAGGCGCTGTATGCGTCTATCATCACGGCTGGAATCTACCGCGCAGAGAGTATCAAGGTTGCCGAGGCGGCAAAGATTATCGAAAACTCCCAACGCGACATCAACATCGCGTTTGTCAACGAGCTTGCGCTGATTTTCGAGAAAATGGGCATCGACACCCTAAGCGTGCTCGAGGCGGCGGGCAGCAAATGGAACTTCTTGCCCTTTCGCCCGGGGCTTGTCGGCGGGCATTGCATCGGCGTCGACCCCTACTACCTCACCTACAAAGCCGAATCGCTTGGCTACCACTCGCAAGTCATTCTTGCAGGAAGGCACATCAACGACAGCATGGCAGAAAAGGTTGCGGCGCGCGCGGTGAAACTCATGATTCACAAAGGGCACAAAATCGATGGTGCAAAAGTCGCCGTTTTGGGCGTTACATTCAAAGAAAACTGCCCTGATATTCGCAACTCGAAAGTCTTTGATGTCGTGCGTGAGCTCGAAGAATTTGGCTGCGTTGTCAGCCTCTTTGACCCTTGGGCGCATGATGAAGATGTTTACCATGAATACAAAAAACATTTGAACGTTTTATCGAGCTTTGAAACAAACAATTATGATTGCGTGATTCTCGCTGTCGCGCACGAGCAATTCCACCTGCTCAACTTCGAGCGCACACAGACGATTCTCTATGACCTCAAGGGAATGCTGCCTCTGGGCAAAAGCGATGCGCGGCTATGAAGCTCGCAATCCTCATCTATTCGCTCGGGGGCGGCGGCGCAGAACGCGTGTTGCTCACATTGTTGCCACACCTGCAAAGCGCGTTTGATGTGCGGCTCTTTGTGCTCGAGGATAAAAACAGCTACGGCGCGGAGGTGGATTACGAGGTTTTGGGAGATTCCAAAAGCAGCGAAAGCGCGGCGCAAAAGCTCTTGCGCCTGCCGTTTTTGGCGCGCATGCTCGCAAACCGCTTGCGTGCGCAAGGAATCACGCTTTGCCTCTCAATGCTCAATCGCCCCAACTATATCAACTTGTTTGCCACCAAAATCTCGGGGCACATCGCAATCATCAGCGAGCATGCGACACCGAGCCTGCAACACCAAAGGGGGCTTGGCGGCGCGGTGAATCGCTGGCTCATTCGCGCGCTCTACCCGAGCGCGACACATATTGTCGCGGTTTCTAGCGGCGTGCGCAACGACCTTGCGGCGCATTTTGGAATCGCCCAAACGCGTATCACGACTATCCACAATCCGTTCGACATTGCCCAAATCAAAGCCCAAAGCCTCGCGACAAACGCGCGCATTGCCGAGATTGAATCTCAAAAAAACGCGGGTAGAATCGTGCTTGTCGCAATCGGGCGGCTCGATAGTGGCAAAAACCACCGCCTGCTGCTGCTCGCAATGGCGCGGCTAAAGAGCATGCTCGCCGCGCCACCGCTTCTGCTCATTCTTGGCGAGGGCGAGCAGCGCGAGAATCTGCAACAGATGATAGAGGCGCAGAATCTCGCCGATTGTGTCGTGCTCGAGGGTTTTGTGAGCAATCCCTATCCATATATCAGGCTCGCAAACGCGACACTCTGCGCCTCGCTTTACGAAGGATTCCTCAATGTCTTGGTCGAATCGCTCGCGCTAGGAATCTTGCCCATTAGCAGCGACTGCCCGAGCGGTCCGCGCGAAATCTTGGAATCGGCAAATCCGCCTTATAATATAGAAACAGAAATCACGCGTTACGGCGTGCTGTTTCCGAGCAGCCCAATCGTTGGCGAGGAAGAATCGCTTCTTTGTCTTGTCGCGATTCTCGCGCGGGTTTGCACGGGCGAGCTCGCGATTGCGCCCGAGATTCTCAAAAAACGCGCACAGGCTTTTGACGCAGCGACAATCGCGCAGCAATATTGCGCGCTTCTTAGGCAAGCCGCGCAAGCAGATTGCCAAAGGAATCCTTGAACGCGGCGATTCCCTCTGCAAAGAGTTTTGCCGACAACGCGGCGACATCGATTCCAAACGAATCCATGCGCCTTTGGAGCTCGTCAATGCTGCATGCGGCAATCGCCTCATTCTGTGCGTTTGGTGCTTGTATGCCGCTCGCAAAAGCCCGCAACGCAGGCAGCGGAGCGGTGTTGATACAATCCTCAAACAACAATGCGCGGATATAATAATCGCTCGGCAGCTCCGCGCCTTTTGCGCCCGTGCTCGCAAACAATGTGCGCAGATACGAAGGCGCTTTTGCCTGCAAGATTCTATGAATCCATACCGCGTTGGTGATTCCAAGCATGGGTGGCTGCTGCAAATTTGGGCATGCCCTATCAAAACGCGACACAAACACGCTCACCACAGCCTGCGCATTCTTGGGGTTTTCTTGCAAACTCTCGAGAATCTTCATCGCCTGCAAGGGCGAAAAAACAAGCGTTGCATTCACCGAGATTCCCCCCATAAAGAGTGCGCGGATCACCGCACAGCCCACTTCTGTCG
>CAMXAV010000066.1 GCA_947179285.1 uncultured Helicobacter sp. | reverse complement strand
GATTGTGGTAGTATAATACACAAATAGCTAGGGATTGGCTGTGATTCTTCGATGCTTAGAATGCAAGGAGGTGGCGATGTTTAGTCGTCTGAAGCTGGGTACAAAAATTACGATTGTCGTGAGCTCGATTGTGTTGTTTGTGATGTTGGTTCTGACGTTTGTTGTGAATCATCAAGTCGGCACGATTCTCGAGCGTGAGGCGTATAAGCTCCTTGTCGCTGCCAATTTGCGCTCGATGAACAAGCTCGAGGTGGCGACATCGGAAGCCTTCATGGCTGTTGAAACAGCGGCAAGCATTACGAATACGCTCGTCAAGAATAACGGCACAATCGATTATGGCGTGTTTGAAGAAATCGCCGAAAGCATGCTCGATTCGAGCAGCTACGGCGCATTTTCGTATATCTATATCCCGGGCGATTCTGTGCATGCGCGCGAAGCGAAGCTCGCCAACCAAACGGAATTTATCTTGCCCAATGGCGAATTTATGATTCTCGCCGATGATACCGACCTCGAAAATAGGGGCGGGGTTCAGGTTGTGCAAGCCGATATGAACATCGTCAATTTGCCCTCGATGCAGCATGCCTTGCAAACAAAGACATTATCTTTCGGACACCCCATCTTTTTTGAAATCGGCGGAATCCGAATCTTTGGCGCAAATATCGTTGCGCCGATTATGGATAGAAATAACCAACTCTTAGGCGTTTTGGGTATGATTATTGACTTAAAACATGTCTCGGAAATTATCCTCAATCCAACACAATCTGTCTTTAAAAACGATAGGCGATTCTTGCTCGCAGAAGATGGCGTGATTCTTATGCACCCAGATGAAAATTTTATTGGCGTGAACTTAATGGAAAAAAACTCGCGAGATTCTGCAAAAGAAATGCTCGATGCGATTCGGGCAGGCGAAATAAAGGTTGTTGAATATGTCGCGCCCGATGGCATTAGTTATTATGCGGGAATCACGCATTATACATTATGGAACAACATCGATTCGCATTGGTCTCTCGTTACCGTTGTGCCAACAGATGTCGTGTTTGCGCCATTATTCAGCATCGAGTTTGTCATTATCGTCTCGGCGATTCTTTCGCTCGCCTTCATCAGCTTTGCCGTGTGGTTCTACGCCAAACGTTACATCACGAGGCGGCTCAAGGTTCTTTCAAACCTATTAACAAACTTTTTTAGATATGTCAAGCACGAAGTTAAAGAAGCGCCAAAACTCGCCACGATTATTGCCGAAGACGAGATTGGAAGCATGGGGACGCTAATTAACGAAAACATTAGCAGCACACAAAAGAGTGTGGAACAAGATGATAATATGATTCATCAAATTGTCGCAATCGTTAAAGAGCTTGAAAATGGGAATCTGATGACCAACATTACATGCGACCCTTACAGCCCACATCTTCTCGAGCTCAAAGATGTTTTAAATCACATGATAGGCACATTGCAAGAAAAAATTGGTTCTGACTTGAATGTGATTAGCAAATGTTTAAATGATTATGAAGATTTTGATTTTACATCAAAGATTGATGAGGCAAAAGGAAATATTGAAATTGCCATTAATAAACTCGGCAACGAAATTTGTAAGATGTTGCTCACATCTTCTTCGTTTGCCCAAAGCTTAAATGGCTCGAGCCAATCGCTCGAAGAATTTGCCGATAGGCTCATGCAAGCAAGCCATATCCAAGCCGACAAGCTCGAGGAAAGCTCGGAGATTACATATCGCGTGAGCGAATCGATGCAATCGATTAGCGATAGGACGATGGAGATTACCAAGCAGACAGAGGACATTAAAAATGTCGTGGGTATCATCAAAGACATTGCCGACCAAACAAATCTGCTAGCGCTAAACGCCGCGATTGAAGCCGCGCGCGCGGGCGAACACGGGCGCGGCTTTGCCGTTGTGGCTGATGAGGTGCGCAAGCTCGCCGAGCGCACGCAAAAGTCGCTCAACGAGATTGACGCAAATGTGAATATCTTGGTTCAGGGCGTGAATCAGATTAGCGAGGCGATGCAAGAGCAAACGGCGGGTGTGCAGGGAATCAACGATTCGATTGGGCAGCTCAAGGTTATCACCGATGAAAATACGATGATTGCGGACAAGACCAACACATTTGCCAAAGAGGTACATTCGATTGCCGAAGAAATCACAGAGGATAGCAATAAGAAGAAGTTCGCCTAATGCGCGTGCTTAATCATAATTTAATGGTAATTATATTACATTATTAGTATGAAATCTATTGAAGGAGACAAGACATGGCAAAGCAAATCGTCATTCGCCCCGAAGAGGCGAACCCTGAAGACGCGTTTAAGAAAGATGGACGCTTGAAACGCGACTTCTATGAAGAAGAGATTCGCAAGCTGCAAATCGAACTCGTGAAGTTGCAAAACTGGGTGAAAGCGAACAAGAAAAATGTCATCATCATCATGGAAGGGCGCGATGGCGCGGGCAAAGGTGGGACAATCCGCGCGATTACCGAGCACCTCAACCCTCGCGGCTCGCGCGTTGTTGCGTTGCCTGCACCAAGCGATGTTGAGCGTACACAATGGTATTTCCAACGTTACATCAGCAGCCTCCCCAATGGTGGCGAGATTGTGTTCTATGACCGCAGCTGGTATAACCGCGCTGGTGTCGAACGTGTGCTTGGTTTTTGTACCGCCGAGCAATATAAAGAATTTTTGTACCAAGTTCCAAACCTTGAGCAAATGTTGCTAGGAAGCGGATTCTTGTTGTTCAAATATTTCCTCGATGTCGGGCAGGACGAGCAGCTCTTCCGCATCGAGCGCCGCAAAACCGACCCATTGCGTATGTGGAAGCTTAGCCCTGTTGATGAAAAATCGCTCGGGCTTTGGGACGAATACACTGAGGCATTCCAAAAGATGTTCTCACGCACACACACGCCCTATGCGCCTTGGGTGATTGTCGATTCCAACGACAAAAAACGCGCCCGTATCAACCTCGCACGCGATTTGCTCTCGCGAATCGACTACACAGACAAAGACCAATCGAATGTCTGCCTTCTCGCTGACCCAAGCATTGTAACGCGCTATTCACAAGGATATAGCAGCAAGGCAAGCAGCAAGAAAAAAGACAAGAAAAAATAGGCTACTCTAGCCCATCGCAATCGCCATTGCAGCGGAGCTGATAGCTCTCTGCAATGCGTTCAAACGCGAAATGCCCCTTTTTGTTCCCCGCCAAAAATTGCAATTTTTCGTTCGCATGCCACAGCTCGCAGCCTGTTTGGCGAAACGTGATATTTTGCGCGAGTGTCGCCATATTGGGCGGATTCTGTGCTTTGTGCAGCAAGAAATTTTGCGTTTGCGTCTTGGCAAAGTTTGCGCTTAGAATTTGTGCCGAGTGTTTGATTTTTTGCAAGCAGAGCGACTGCTGCCCAAAGGGTATGCGCGGCAGCGCGAGCGTTGCAAGGATAGCGAGCACGACAAGAACGAGCAGAATCTCGAGCGCGCTAAACGCGCCCAGCCTAGAACACGATGCCATAGCCCGATAGATTGAGCGTTTGCGAATAGATTCCGCCTTGTTGCGAAAACATGCGATGCAATGTGGCGCATGAATCGCCGTCTTGAATCGTGAGTTCGAGGGTTCTATCGCCCGCCTTGATGGCGTTTGCGGCGTTGTCGGCAGGCGCGGTGGCAAAGGCGATTTGCGCGCATGGCGTGTTTGCGCTGTTTTTGAGCGTGCTCGCAATGCTTGCGCCGTTGTCGACCCAACGCGCGCTGTCGAGCTGCGCGGCTTGGCGAATGTCGGTGAAGTTTTCGCCAAGGCTAAGATAGAGTGCGGGCACGGCTTGCAAAATCGTGCCAATGTCGCTTTTAATCGCGACAGCGATGGCATCCTCGCGGCTTGTCGCAAGGCGCGGAATCGCGATAGACGCCAAGACGCCGAGAATGACGATGATGAACACGAGTTCAATCATCGTGAAAGATTCGAGCTGTTTGCTGTCGCTATCACTCATTGATACTATCGCGTTCTTGCGTGCTCAAGGGTGCGAAGGTATCGACACGAACAAGCGTTGCGCGAATGTCGCCGCGCGCGAGCGAGAGCGTGTCGCCCTCGAGCTTGGCAATCGTCCCGCCGCCATCGGCAAAGAGCTTGATGAATGTATCTTCGACAGCCATGCTTTCTGGTCCGCACATCTTGCGCGTCATGCCCACGCCGCCAAACTGAATGTCGTTGGTTTCTGATGAGATGTAGTTGCCAAAAAACGCGTTGCAGCCCGCGTTGCCCGTGAAGCTGCCGTTGTTGTTGAACACGATAAACGCGCCTTCGTCTTTTGTGTAGCTGCGCATCGGAATGCTCGCGCTGCCGTTATAGAGCTGCGTGAGTTTCCATTTTTGCGCGAGCCACAAAGGGAAGCTCGCCGCGTTGTCGCCACAAGCAGAGAGTGAAAAAGCCATCGCCAACAAAACTCCTATCGTTTTTTTCATTATTATTCCTTATTCGATGATGAGCCATTCATAATCGTTGCCGATGAATGTGCGTTCGAGCGTGAGCGAGCCGCTTTCTTCGACATAGTCTTTATAGAAAACAAGCGTGTAGCTCACGCGCGTTGTGTCGGGGTCGATAGGCTCGATGTCGGTAATGCGAATGTCTTTGAGCCCGCCCTTGCGCAACGTGGCAAACCGAGCGGGCAGAAGAATCGCATGGATTCTCTCTTGGTCGGTGATTGAGAGCTCGGGCTTTTGGGCAAATTGCTTGACATAATAAATGACATTCTCATCGCCCTCGCTGATTGCCATCAGGTAATCTTTGGCGACCATTTCGGGCGGGCGCGGCGAATCGGCGCAACCGCCGAGCAACAAAACAACAAGAGCAAACGCGGCAAAAGAGTGCCTTTTCATCATCGATTCCTTCATCGCAAACTATCTAGGGATTGTACCCAAAAAGCTTTAATTTTGCCCTAGCGTAGCACATACCAACCCGAATCTTTTTGAAGCCAGAGCGAATCTTTGATTGTTCTGCCATTTTTGAATTGCACAGAGTAGAGGACTTTGGCGCGATTGCCGTTTTCTTGCACGGAATCGATTTGCACATTTGCCACGCCGCCGTTGTGCGAAGAAAGGCGCAAAAATTTGCGCATAAAGGTCGGCAAGATGACTTCTTTGATAAACACAATCTCATCGATATTGTTTCTATCGGCAATATGCAAATATTCCATCGCCTTGTCGCTATCGCCATTAGACATCGCAAGCACAAAGTTTTGTGTCACGCTCTGTGGTGTCGAACAAGCGCTGCATATAAGGGCGAAAAACACGGGAATGGCAAACGTCCATTTCATTGCGAACTCTCTTTATTTTTGGAATTATAACATAAATCATGATTGGAATCGCAAAACGAGATTCTAATCATGATTGCGAGCGAAGCAATCAAACGTGTTGGGATTCTTTGCTCGTTGATTGCCACGCTCGCGCCGCTCGCTCGCAATGACAA
>CAMXAV010000065.1 GCA_947179285.1 uncultured Helicobacter sp. | reverse complement strand
TGCTCGAAGAGGGCACAAAGGAGCTTGGCAGCGTCAAGTTTGCCGAAGAGCTCGAGCAGAGGGCGATTAGCATTTCTAGCAGCGCCGGGCGCGAAAACTTCACCATCACGCTCGATTCGCTGATTGAAGACGTGCCCGATGCGCTCACGTTCCTCGATTCGCTATTGCGTTCGCCCAACCTTAGCAACAAGGCTTTGGCGAAGGTGCAGCAAGATTCTATCTCGGACATTCTCCAAAAAGAATCCGACTTTGACGCCATCGCGAGCGACAATCTGTTGCGCATTCTTTTCAAGGGCACGCCTTGCGCGCTCATTCCCGATGTGCCCGATGTGAAAAAAGTCAAGCTCAAAGAGATTGAGCAATTCTACAAAACCAATTTGGTGCTGCATAATCTTGCGATAATCGCCGGGGGCGATTTGCGTTTCGATGACTTTGCGAGGCGCATTGCGCCGCTGCTTAAGCGGCTCAAAAAGGGCGAGAAAGCCACGATTGCGACCTGCCCCGCAAACGCCGATTCGGGCTCGATGACGGCAGCAAAGCCCACCGAGCAAGCCTACATCTACTTCGGCTCGCCGTTTGTGATTGGCGACTATGGCACGCAAAACTACAAGGCAAAAGTCGCGGCGTTCGTGCTTGGCACGGGCGGCTTTGGCAGCAGGCTTATGGAAGAAATCCGCGTGAAGCTCGGGCTCGCCTATTCTGCCTATTGGTACACAACAATCGCCAAGAGCGTTGTGTATGCCACAGGCTATCTCCAAACCAAAAACGAGAGCAAAAACGAGGCGATTGAGGCTGTCAAAAAGGTCATCGCCGAGTTCGTGCGGGGCGGAATCACGCAAGATGAGCTAGACGCGGCGAAAAAGTTTTTGCTTGGCAGCGAGCCCTTGCGGCACGAAACATTGAGCCAGCGGCTCGGGCGCGCCTATAATGCGTATTATTGGGGCTTGCCGCTCGATTTTGGCGCAACGGAATTGCGCCATATCGAATCGCTCACGCTCGATTCTATCAACGACTATATCAAGAGCCATGATGAAATTTTGCGCATGAGTTTTTCGATTGTGCAAAACGAAAATGGCGGAGATTCGGGGAGATAAACAAAAGAATCATAAATCACAGAGGCTTCACACGCAAGCGCTATCATTCGTTTGTCAAAAGACAAAGCGTGCTTTGTCTAAGACAAATTTTTTCACAAGGAGTTTTCCATGTTTTCTTTCCCCAAATCCGTTCTCGCGCTTGCGTTTGTGAGCGCTTCATTGTTTGCAGCAGACTATTCTAAGCATAGCCTCACAGAGTTGCAGAATCTCGCGGGCAAAGTCAAGCCAGCCGATGCGCTCGATTATAAAATCGAGATTCGCAAGAGAATCGAGCAAATGACCGTCAAAGACGCACGCGCCTTCATGCAAAAAGTCCACCAAAACACCAAAGCCGCGCGCGACAAAATGACGCGTGCGGAATGGGACAAATACCAAGCAGAGGTGCGCAAGGCAAATCAGGAGCGCATCGATTCGATGACCGTCAAAGAGGCGCGCGAGCTTGGTGTGTTCAAGAATCAATATCTTGGGCAAGAATCTGACAGATGTGGCGCGCCCAAAAAAGAGCAGGGCAAAAAACAATCGCGCGAGCCGCTTTAATGGCAGCGAAGATTCTGCTTGTCGAAGATGACCCCTTTTTGGCGGAAATGGTCGAGGAATTTCTAGGCGAAGAGGGGTATGATGTCTGCGTGTGTGGCAACGCCAAAACCGCGTTGCAACTCGCGCTCGAGGAGAGCTTTGATGTGTGGATTCTCGACATCAAGCTCCCAAGCGGCGATGGCTTTAGCCTGCTGCAAACACTGCGCAAAAAGGGCATCGCCACGCCAGCGATTTACACGACATCGCTTGGCAGCATTCATGACTTGCAAAAGGGCTTCGAGAGCGGCTGCGATGACTATTTGCGCAAGCCCTTCGAGCTCAAAGAATTATTGCTACGAATCCAAAAAATCTTGCAAGCCTCGTTTAGCACCGCGCACTCTCTGTGCGAGGATTTGGGCAATGGGCTGCAATTTTTCTATGCCAAAAAGGCGCTGTTTCGCGACCAACAAAAGATTCCGCTCACGGGCAAAGAGACCGACTTGCTCGCACTGTTTTTGCAAAACAAGAATCGCTTCATGAGCTACGAAGAAATCTTCGCCCATCTTTGGGGCATCGAGACACCAAGCGAGATGAGCCTACGCGCTTATGTCAAACATTTGCGTGCGCTGCTTGGCAAAGACAAAATCACCAATCATCGAGGCAGAGGCTATTGTTATGAGCCCTAAGCAGAGTGCCACATTCAAGATTCTGCTGCTCTATCTGCTTTCAACGGCGCTGCTGCTCGCAATCGCGCTGCCCATTATCTACTCGTTCCAAACACAAGCGCTGTTTGAAGAGGAGCGCGAACGCCTCTACAACGCGCGCGGGGCAATCTTCTTCGCGCTGCATGCCGCAAAAAAAGAAAACGACACCGCATTGTTGCATGAGAATCTGCAATCCATTAGCCAAACCTTCAACCTCCCCTTCGCCCTATTCATCGGCGATTCTCTTGTTTTTTCCAATATCGCACATCTCGATGTTGCGGCGCAAGACCCAAAAAATAGCGACAATCTCGGCAGAATCACGCTCCTAAACGGGCGCGCCTATCTGTTTGACGCGTGGCGCAAGAAACAAAAGAGGGCGGGCAACGCTTTTGTGATTCTCGAGGGCAACGACTTGAGCGAGGAATTTTTTTGGCTCAAAATCCGCTATTTCTTCTTCTCAATCCTCGCAATGGTGGGCATTGGAATCGTTGCCTTTTTCCTCGTTCGCCTCGCCTTGCGCCCGCTGCAAAAGCAAATCCAGCTGCTCAATGACTTCCTCAAGGATTCGACCCATGAAATCAACACGCCGCTTAGCGTGATGATGATGAGCATCGAGCGCTTCAACCAAAGCGAACTCGGCGCGAAAAATAAAAAATTATTGCATAATATCCTGATTGCCTCGCGCACGATGGCACATCTTTATGATGACCTCATCTACCTGAACTTCCCGGGCACGATTCCAAACAACGCGACAGAGTTTGACCTAGCAGAGCTCATTAATGAACGCTTGGAGTATTTCGCACCGCATATCGCCCAAAAGCAGCTGCAACTCACGACCAACACGCAACACATGCGCCTAAGCGCCAACCCGCATAAAATCGCGAAGCTGCTTGATAATCTCTTGAGCAATGCCATCAAATACAACGAACAGCGCGGAATCTTGTCTTTGGAGCTTAGCGGGCGCACATGCAGCATTTGCAACAGCGGCGCTATCGACACGACAGCGCAAATTTTCGAGCGCTACACGCGCGCAAACAAAGACCAAGGCGGCTTTGGAATCGGGCTTGCGCTCGCGAAGCAGATTTGCGATGAATACCATATCGCAATCTCCGTTGTGGGCGATGAAAGCACAACAACCTTTCGCTTGGTGTTTCCATGAACACGCAACTCAAGGCGCGGCTCGAAGCCGCGTACGCATTGCGCAACAATGCGGACGAGCTTTGCGCCCAAAAGCCCGACCCGCTGCTTGTCGTGCATCGTTTCAAACAGAGCGAGCATATCGACAAAATCGCCGTTGTCTGCGCACTGCTCGCGTATGGCAACGCGCACCAAATCGTGCGCACGCTCTGTGCGATTCCGTTCGAGCTGTTTGCGAGCCCAAAAAAGCTCGCGCATGCCGCATTTCCGCTCTATCGATTCCAAACCGCCGATGACATCAAGGCGCTGTGCGTGGCGCTTGCGCAAATCCCGTTGCGCGATGTCTTTTGCGGCGCGGCAGATTCTGCGCCAAAACATCGCGCCGCGCTCTATGGAATCGCGGCATTGCAACGCGCGATTCTAGGCGCAACGGCGCATAGGAGTCGCGGCTTTGCGTTTCTCGTTGGCGCGCCCTATAATCCCGACAAATCGCCGCTCGCACAGGGCGCTTTCAAACGTTGGAATCTGTTCTTGCGTTGGGCGATTCGCAAGGATTGCCTCGACTTGGGCTTTTGGGAAGGCGCGATTGCGCCCTCGCAGCTATTCTTGCCGCTCGACACGCACACGAGCACGCTCTGTGCCGAGCTCGGAATCTTGCCGCGCAAGGCAAACCATTTGCAAGCCGTCTTTTGCGCGACAGAAGCGCTCGCGAGGCTAGAGCCGACAGACCCTGTCCGCTATGATTTCGCGCTGTATCGAATCGGGCAGGAGAGACGATAGGAAGGCGCTAGAAAGAGATGATAAAAAGGCGCTAGCTAGGCGCGCACCTCGCCATTGCCACGAATGAGATATTTATAGGTCGTGAGCTCGCTTAGCCCCATAGGTCCGCGCGCATGCAGCTTGCTTGTGGCGATTCCCATTTCAGCGCCAAGCCCAAACTCGCCGCCGTCCGAAAAGCGCGTTGAGGCATTCACATACACGCATGCCGAATCGACTTCGGCGAGGAAACGTTCGGCGGCGCTGTAATTCTCGGTGATGATGACATCGGAATGATGCGAGCCAAAATGGTTGATGTGCTCGATGGCTTCGTTGAGATTGGCGATGATGCGGATATTCAGGCAATTAGCTCCATATTCTGTGAAATAGCTTTGCGAATCCGCAGGCGTGGCGCTCTCGAAGAGCTCCAACGAACGCGGGCATGCGACAATCTGTGTCGCTTTTTCGCTCAATCTTGGGCGCAAGACATTCAAAAAATCGCTCGCGATGTCGACATCGACAAGCAATGTCTCAATCGCGTTGCATGTGCTCGGGCGCTGGGTCTTGGCGTTGATGACAATGTTTGTCGCTTTTGCAAAGTCCGCATCGCAATGCACATAGGCATGGCAGATTCCCTTGTCGTGCTTAATCACCGGAATCGTGCTATTTTGCGTAACGAACGACACGAGCGATTCGCCCCCGCGCGGAATCACGACATCGATACAATCGCTCATCTGCAAAATCTCGTGCGTTGCCTCGCGGCTGCTTGTGAAAAAAACCAATTCTTGGGGCAGCTCAAACGCGCGCAACGCGGCGCGCAAAGCCTCGATTATCGCCATATTGCTCTGCTCGGATTCCTTGCCGCCCTTGAGCACGATTCCGTTTGCGCTTTTCAGGCAGAGCGCCGCCGTGTCGCTCGTTACGTTCGGGCGCGATTCGTAGATGATTGCCACCACGCCGAGCGGCACGGAGACTTTTTCAATCATGATTCCGCTCGCAACCCTATGCCCCTCAAGCACCCTGCCAATCGGGTCGGGCAAATCGGCGATATTGGCGACACTCTGCGCGATTGCTTGCAATTTTTTGTCATCGAGCGCCAAACGTTCTTGCATTGCGGCGCTTAGATGAGTCGCTTGCATGCAGTCTTGCGCGTTTGCTTGCAGAATCTGCTCGCGAGAATCGCGCAACTTTTGCGCGAAGCAATGCAGCAAATCGCGGCGCTTTGACGCGCTTACTGCGCGCAAAATGGCTGTGGAATCCTTGAGGGCACAGATTGAATCATACAGAGACATCTTATTTTCCTGCGGCGAGATTTTCAAAATATTCTTTG
>CAMXAV010000064.1 GCA_947179285.1 uncultured Helicobacter sp. | reverse complement strand
TCTGAATCACCCTCGAATCGGGCTTTGTCAGAAACGCAAAAGAGCTCGCCTTGAGCTCGAGCTCATGCGGCACATCAGCCAACACATCTTCGAGGTAGCTCCGCAACGATTCTTTAGTCGTCTTTGTCGAGTTGCGCACGTTGAACATCAGCTTGAGCTCGCTTGGCGTGATGTTCACGGCTTCGAGCCCGCCGCGAATGTCGGTGATGACAATGCGCGAAGGCTCGAAATGCGAATCGCCGCTATCGAGCTCCACGCCCGCAATCTTGGGCAGCAGCGGGGCGATTTTGTCGACAGGATTGTCGCATTTGGACGGATACGCCACATGCCCCTGAACGCCCTTAATGCGCACGATTCCATTAATCGAGCCGCGCCGCCCAATCTTAATCGTGTCGCCCACCCATTTTTCTGCCGTGGGCTCGGCGACAATCGCATAATCAGGCAGCATGTCGCGCGCCTTGAGGTTTTTTAGCATTTCTTGCGTGCCATAAATCGCATCGCCTTCTTCATCGCTCGTGAGCAGCAGCGAGATTCGCCCATTGAAATTGCCAAAATTGTTTTCGTTTCTAAGCGCCGCGATGAAAGCCGCGATTCCGCCTTTCATATCTTGCGTGCCGCGCCCATAGACAAAGTCGCCGCTTTGCACGCCCGAAAAGGGCGCAACGCTCCAGCCGCTGCCCGCGCTCACGACATCGACATGCCCCGCAAAGCAAAGGTGCAAGGAATCAGCGCCCACATTCCCAAAATCGCGATAGCCAAAGAGATTGTGCACGCCATTTTTTTCGAGCGTCTCGAACGCAAAATCGGGCAAAAGCGCCTTGATGTCGGCGAAGATTCCCGACTCGTTTGGTGTGATACTCTCTTTGCGCACGAGCATTTGCAAGATTTCTATCGCATTCATTTAATCCTCCTTTAATGCAACAATGGTTTGAAAATTCACCCATGCAAACAGAATCTGCATTGTCCGAAAGCCCGCGCCTTGCAAAAGCGCGAGATTCTGTTCATGCGTGTTGGGCACAAGCACATTTTCGAGCGCCTCACGTTTTTTTGCAATCTCACCGAGCGAATAGCCCTGCGTTTGCTTATAGTCATAATATTGCTCGATAAAAGCTTCGTTTAATTTTTGATGGGTCGTGTGGATTTTTTCGCTAAAAATCAGGATTCCATGTGGATTGAGAGAATCATATATTTTTTTAAGCAAATCAAGGCGATGTTGCGGCGCGATGAATTGTAATGTATAGTTACACACAAAACAATCAGCCCGCGCGAAGGCATAGTCGAGCATATCGGCGCACACAAACGATACATCTGCGCCCAGCGCGTCTGCCTTGAGCCGCGCGAGCTTGAGCATATCGGGCGAATTATCGATTCCAACAAGGCGCATCTCCTGCCCCTTCGCGCGCGCCTTTTGGGCGATTTGCAACAAGAGATTGCCCGTTGAGCTGCCCAAATCGACAAGCGATGCGCCGCTTGGCAAAAGCCGCAACACAAAATCGCTCACAAGCGACAGCAGGGGCGCATAAAACGGAATGCTGCGTTCGAGCATGTCATCAAAAACCGCCGCAACCTGCGCGTCAAAGCGAAAATGCTTGATGTCATGATTTCTAAAAAGCTCGTCTTTCACGCCCCCTCCTTGAGCGCACAAGGCATTGCGCGGTGCAGAGCGCGCACCTGTTGTAAATCATGCGTAATCTGCTGGCGCAACTCCGACAAATCGGCAAACTTGCGATTGGCGCGCAAACGTTGCAAAAAATAAACAGACATCGTGCTAGGAATCTGCGATTCAAAAAGATAGACGCTCGCATTTTCGACAAAATCGGGCATTTCTGTTTCGGGCGCAAGCAAATGCGTCTCGAATGCGAATTGATTATCTGTGCTTAAGCGATTGCCCAAAAAGCTGATAGAACGATAAAACGAATCGCCAATCCGAGCGCATGTGAGATACACGCCGCTTTGCGGCTGCACAAAATCAAGCGCGCAAACATTGAGTGTCGGGATTAGATTCTTCTTGCCAATCCCCTGCCCGCGCACAACCGCGCCTTCTATCGCATAGATTCTGCCCAAAAGCTCGTTTGCCCTCGCAATCGCGCCCTCTTGCAACAACGCACGAATCGTGTCGGTGTGAATCGGGCAGCCATTGTGCGAGATTTCAGGAATCACGACAACCTCGCCCGCAAAAAGACACGCGATGTCGTTTGCGCCACACGCGCGATTCTTGCCAAAGCGAAAATCCTCGCCAACGACCACGCGCGCGAGGCGCGGAAACTTGCGCGCAAGAAGCGCAAAAAAATCTGCGCCGCTTAGGTTGCGAATCGATTCCCACTCGACCTCGAAAATGGGAAACGGAATCAGCTCTTGCTTCATCGAATCCGAGCTCAAAATCTGCTTTGGAATCTTCACGACCAAAACAGCCCCGCCCGCGCCAAGAGCTGCGAAAAGCTCGCGATGTGCGCGGTGCAAGCCGTCAAATTTGCCAATCACAATCGAGGCGACACTCTCATCGCGAGAGATAGAGAAAAGATTCTGCATTCCCCTCCTTTCCTGCGCACGCGCAAGCCTCGATGCTGCGCAACACAAAGCCAAGCGATTGGCATTGCGCACACACGGCATGCAGCGCCTGTTCTACGCGCGCGCTGTCGAGCACAACGCCCTTTTTGTTGCGTTTTGCGTCTCTGCCAACCTCGAATTGGGGCTTGAAAAGCACAATCGCCTCGCCCGCACACAACCGCGCGATAGAGGGCAAGATATGCGCAAGCGACACGAACGAGACATCGCATGTGATGAGCGGAAACGGCGCGGAGCGAAAGTCGCGAATATCGGTTTGCTCGAACACGCGCACGCGCGAATCGGCGCGGATTCTGCTATGCAGCTGCGCGCTGCCGACATCGACACACACGACCTGTTGCGCGCCCTTTTGCAGCAAGATTTGGGCGAAGCCGCCCGTGCTGCTGCCGATGTCGAGCACCTGTGTTGGGGCGATGTCTGGGTGGTTGTCGAAAAAACCAAGCAGCTTGTACGCGCCGCGCCCGACAAAATCATCGGCAGAATCGAGCACAAGAGCCGCGTTGTCGCTTACATTTTGCGCGGCTTTGCGCACAACGCGCCCATTTACGCGCACATTGCCCTGCGCAATCCACGCTTGCGCCTTTTCGCGGCTGATGTCGTATTGCGAAGCAATCGCCCTATCCAAACGCACGCGCCCTCCTAGAATCTCTTGAGCAATTGTTCGGTTTTGCTGGGCGCAAAGCGCAATATGGCGCGCTCTAAGCCCTCGCGCGCAACCTCGAGCTGCATAACGGGCGCGTAGGGGCGCTCGAACGAAACGAGAAAATACTCGCCCCAAGGCGAGACATAGGGGATATTCTGGGCAATCAGCTCATCGCGCTTGAGGCGCGTGATGTCTCGCGGCGGCGCGCCATCGAGCCACAGAGAATACACGGGGTTAAAAAGCCCGCGTTTGTCGGGGTCGCTCGAATCTTGGGCGATGAAAATATCGATTAAAAACACAGCGCCATCGTTTGGTGGGAATTTATCGGGAGAGACGACATTGAGGTTCGTTGCCAAGATGACGGCTTCGGTGCGCAGTTGGTTGAGAATCTCTGCCTTACGTGTCGCGCTCATGTAGAGTTCTGTGCGCTCATCGTTGCGCAAGGCTTCTTGGTAGAGTTGGCAACCGACAAAAGATGTCGCAAACAATGTCGCCACCACCGCCGCGCCCAAAAAAGCGCACGCTTTTTGCCAAACATGCCTCATCAATTCTGCTCCGCAAGGCTCTTTTGCACGCCGATTTGGTAATACGAAATGCCGAATCGCTTGAGCTTTTGGGCGCTGTATTGGTTGCGCCCATCGAAAATCACGGGGTCTTTGAGCCGCTCTTTTATCTCGAAAAAATCGGGGCTGCGAAACTCTTGCCACTCGGTCAACAAAACAAGCGCAGAAGCGCCATTTAGCGCATCGTATTTATTATCTTTATACTCAATTGCGCAATCTTTCAGATAGAACGTACGCGCCTGCTCCATTGCCTTTGGGTCATACGCCGCCACGCGCGCGCCCGCAGCAAGCAGCGCAGAAATAACGTCAATTGATGTCGCCTCGCGCATGTCGTCTGTGCCCGGCTTGAAGCTAAGCCCCCAGATTCCAAACAAGAGCCCCGAGAGATTCCCAAAATGCGCCTTGATTTTGTTGAAAATCACGAGCTTTTGGGCGCTGTTTGTCTCGCGCGTTGCGCTGATGAGCCGCGAGGCAACGCCGCAATCGGCGGCGATTTTTTCAAGCGCCTTGACATCTTTTGGAAAGCAGCTCCCGCCATAGCCGCAGCCGGGGTAGATGAAGCTATATCCAATCCGATTGTCGCTGCCAATGCCGATGCGCACCTCGTTTACGTCTGCGCCCACAGCCTCGCAGATGTTCGCAATCTCGTTGATAAAGCTAATCTTGAGCGCCAACATCGCGTTTGCGGCATATTTTGTCATCTCGGCGCTCGGCACGCTCATTTCAATCAGCCTGTCGTGGTTGCGGATAAACGGCGCATAGACCTCACGCATGAGCGCAAACGAATCTTCGTTGTCCGCGCCCACAACGATTCTATCGGGACGCATGAAATCGTTAATCGCCGCGCCTTCCTTGAGGAACTCGGGGTTGCTCACGACCTCAAACGCGAGATTCTTGCCACGTTTGCGCAGCTCCTCGCCGATAGCCGCATGCACGCGTTGCGCCGTGCCGACAGGAACTGTCGATTTATTGACGACAACGAGTGGCGATTCCATCTGTTGCCCAATCTCACGCGCCACAGCCAAAACAGCGCCCAAATCGGCGCCGCCATCTTCGCCCATCGGCGTCCCCACAGCGATGAACAAGACCTCGCAACGGCGCAAGCCCTCGCTTAGCTCGGTGGCAAAAAAGATTTGCTCACGCTTTTGGTTGCGCACAATCATTTCTTTGAGCCCCGGCTCATAGATTGGAATCTCTGCCCTCTGCAACGCCGCAATTTTGCGCGCATCTTTGTCGATACACACAACCCGATTGCCCACTTCGGCAAAACACGCCCCGCTCACAAGCCCCACATAGCCACTACCCACAATCGTAATGTTCATTCGCCAATCCCATTTTTGGTGCTATTATAACATATAATATATAATTAGAATCGCAAAAGTTTTTGGCTTTTGTTTTCGCGTGTCGATGGCGTTTATTTGTATTTCCTTAGTGAAGTAATGAATTATTATATAAAGAAAAAATCTTGTTGTTTTGATGTTATAAAACAGAATCTGGGGCGTGGCTTTAGTTGCACTTTTGGCATGCGATTCTAATTGATGTGCGATTCCCATTTTTGTGCGGTTAAAACCGCAACTCCACCATTTTGTGTCATTGCGAGCGTTAGCGAAGCAATCGACAAGCAAGGAATCCCCAATAAAAAGCGCGCGCATGTAAGCAAAGCGCAACACAGCGCCGCGCTTTGAGATTCCGCAATTTTTTAATCTACCATTACTCACAGATTCCAATAATCCCAGCCACAGCGCGCAACGTCTCCATACGTGCCAAAGGCAATTATGGAGACGCAGCGCT
>CAMXAV010000063.1 GCA_947179285.1 uncultured Helicobacter sp. | reverse complement strand
AGCAGCGGACGCGCGAAGAAATGAAAGCCGATGAAGCTCGAGTTTGGGAAGCCGCCAAGCCCACAAAGCGGCACGCCATTTTTGAACGCAACGGCGGCGGGCTTGCCCGGCTTGACGCGCACGCCATAAAACAGCAGCGAATCGGATTCTTGTGTGAGCACATGCGGCACGAAGTCGAAATCGCCAACGCTCATGCCGCCGCTGAAGAGAATCATATCGGCAGATTGCAGCGCCGCAAAAAACGCCGCCATCACCGATTCTTGTTTGTCGCGCAAAAGCGGGAAAAGCAGCGGCACACCGCCCGCCTCGCGCACGAGCATTGCAAGGAAATGGTTGTTAATCGAGCGGACATAATGCGCGCCCTTAGGCGCTTCGCCCAAATCGACAAGCTCGTCTCCGCCGCAAAGAATCGCGACTTTTGGCTGCACAAACACGGGGACAAAGACGTGGTTTAGGCTCGCCAAGAGCCCGATTTCTGCCGCGCCAAGCGTGATTCCGCGCGAAAGGAGCTTGTCGCCTTTATGATAATTTTCGCCCTTCTCGCGGACATATTGCCCCCTTTTTGCCGCGTAAAGCACGGCGCGCGGGACGTGGAGCATGCCCTCGCTCTCGCGACAATCTTCGAGCAAGAGCATGACAAAATCACCCGCTGGAATCGTCGCGCCCGTGAAGATTTTGTGCGCCTGCGCAGTTTCGAGTGGAATCTGTGTTTGCGCGGCGCGCAACGGAACGGGGGCTAGCGCAAAAGACAAAACGGAATCCGCGCTCGCACAGCCTTTTTCGACAAGATGTGCGGGCAACAAATAGCCGTCCATCATCGCGCGCGGCTCGTTTGGCATCGATTCTGTCGCGAAAATATCCTCGGCAAGCACGCGGTTGTGCGCGTCATGCAAAAACACATGCTCTTTGCCCAAAGGCGCGCACAAAGACTGCGCCACGAGCGCGCAAGCGTCATCGAAGCCTATGGGTCGCATTGTGTTCATAGGATATGTCCGAGTTTTTCTTTTTTGACTTGCAGATAATGCGCGTTGTGGTCGTTTACGGGCGTGAGAATCTCGACACGTTCGCTCACATCGACATACGGCGCAATCGCGGCGATTTTGCGCGGATTGTTCGTGAGCAGCCGCACGGAATGAATGCCAAAACTCGCGAAAATCGTGCCCAAAATCGCATAATCACGTTCGTCTTCTTTGAATCCAAGCTCGAGATTCGCCTCGACCGTGTCGCGCCCCAAATCTTGCAGCGCATAGGCGTTGATTTTGTTCAAAAGCCCGATTCCGCGCCCTTCTTGGCGCAAATAAATCAACATACCGCCTTCGAGCGCGATTTTTTCCATCGCGAGCGCAAGTTCATTGCCACAATCGCATTTCAAAGACGCAAACACATCGCCTGTCAGGCATTCGGAATGAATCCGCACAAGCGGCGTTTTGGGCAATGGGTCGCTAAAAATCACAAAATGTTCTTTATTATTTTCTTGGAAAACTTGAATGATAAATGTCCCCCAACGCGTGGGAAGCTTTGCCTGCTTAGATGTTTGAATCATCGCTGCCTTTCACATCATTTTTTGCCTCTCATTATAATGTATTTTTGTTAATTTTTTTGCGAGTTTTTCTGTTATAATCGCGTTATTCAACTTCACAAAAGGAACGAAAATGCTCAAAGTCTCACGACTCCTCGCTTCAGTTTTGTTGCTCACATTTGCATTGACCGCTTGTGAGTCCCGTTCTGATTCTGCCAAAGCAGAATCAAAAACCACTCCGCCGCCTTTGAGCGGCGATGTGGCAGTTTTTGCCAACCAAAGTGGCAAGATTGACATCGCCGGCGGCACGGCGCATATCCCTGTGATGAAAAAAGCCGCCGAGGCGATTAACGCCGCGAATGCGAACATCACGATTAGCATCACGGGCGGCGGCACAGGCGCTGGAATCACCAAAGTTGGCGAAGGCTTGGCAGACATCGGCAACACAGGGCGCGCGCTCAAGGAACAAGAAATCGAGAAATACGGCTTGGTCTCGTTCCCGTTTGCTGTTGATGGCGTTGCGATTGCCGTGCACAAGGAGAATCCGCTTGCAAACCTCACCAAAGAACAGGCAAGCCAAATCTTTAGCGGCGCAATCAGCGATTGGAGCGAGCTCGGGGGAGCGAGCGGCGCAATCAACCTCTATGTGCGCGAAGACGGCAGCGGCACGCGCGACACGTTCGAATCTAAGGGGCTTGAGAAGGGCACAGAGATTCCGCAAGCGGCAAATGTCGTGAGCTCGAATGGCGCGATGAAAATCGCGATTGCGCAAGACAAAAACGCGATTGGCTATGTCGGAATCGGGCATTTGGACGATAGCATTAAGGGAGTCGCATTTGAAGATGTGATGCCCACGCAAGAAAAAACCAAAGAGGGCACTTACCAGATTAGTCGGCTTTTGTATATGAACACAAAGGGGCAACCGCAAGGGCTCACAAAGCTGTTTATTGATTATATCTATTCACAAGACGGCGCGAAATTTATTGAGCAATCGGGTTATATTCCGCTGCCAAAATGAAATTTGTCGCGACTTTTGCGACCATTGTAGCCGTAAGTGGCATTTGCCTGCTTTTTATTGTGATTGGCGGATTTGGATTACAGACTCTTGCGTCTAATCCAAGTCTGACTTTGCATTTTAATTGGAATCCCAAAGCGCATGCATTTGGGGTTTTAACAATGCTTGTCAATTCGCTCATTCTAAGCTTTGGCACGTTGCTTGTCGCATTTCCATTGGCATTAGGAATCGCATGCTGGCTCATTATGCCCACACAATCTAAAATGGGCAAGATTTTTCAAGCCCATTTAGGTTTTCTCGTGCGTTTTATGGGCTCGATTCCAACGGTTCTCTATGCGTTTGGTGCGCTATTTTTGCTCGTGCCATTTTTGCGAGAGGCTCTTGGAGGAAGCGGGCGCAACCTCTTGGCTTGTATTTGCGTTTTGAGCCTTGTTGTGTTGCCTACAATGGTCTTGCTCTTAGAATCGGGACTTAAAAAACCATTTGGCAACCAACACTTGCCTGCGCGTGCGCTTGGCATGCATGATTTTGAAACCATGCTCTTTGTCGTGATGCCGCAAGGCAAAAGCGTGCTGATTGGCGCATTCTTGCTCGGCTTTGGCAGGGCATTTGGCGACACGATGATTGCGCTCATGCTCTCGTCTAACGCGCTCATTCTCGCCACATCGCCGCTCGACCCGCTGCGCGTTCTTAGCGCGCATATTGCCCTCATTACGGCAAATGAATCGATTGGCGAGGCATATAATGCCCTCTTTGTCTCGGGCTTTTTGCTGATTGTTGTCAATGCGCTTTTGGCATTTTTTGCGCGCGGAATCTTGCACAGAGATTCTAAAACGACTTAGGATTCTATGATGAAACGCAAAATTGCAAATATTCTCCATATCCTAAGCCTTCTTGGTGCAATTTGTGTGAGCTTCATAGTGATATGTTTGCTTTTTTGGGTGCTTTGGCGCGGCTTTGCTGTGCTCGATATGCAGCTATTCTTTGGCAATGTCTCGCCACTATCGGCAATCTTAGGACAAAACGCGGTTTTTAATGGAATCTTTCCCGCACTCGTTGGCACTCTATGGCTTGTTATTTTAAGTCTTCTACTCGCAATCGCGCCGGGAATTGGCTGTGGAATCTATCTTAGCTTCTATGCAACGCCCTTTCAAAAATGGCTCTTAAATACAATGGTCGATATTCTCGCGGGGATTCCGTCTGTGATTATGGGGCTCTTTGGCTTCTTGAGCATTCTATGGCTCAAGAATCATTTTCTACCGCAGGCAAATAGTTGTCTATTGCTCGCCGCGCTTTGTCTTGCCTTGCTCGTTCTGCCTACATTGATTGCCACGACAAAAGAGGCGCTTTTATCTGTGCCCCACGATTTAATGCTCAACGCCCGCGCATTGGGGCTCAAAAAGGGCGCGATTCTGTGGTATTTCTTGCTGCCCGAAGCGAGAAATGGAATCTTAAGCGGCGCAATCTTGGCGCTTGGCAGGGTCGCGGAAGATACCGCTGTCGTCATGTTTGTGGGCGCTGTCGCAAATGCGGGGTTGCCCAATGGATTATTTGGCAGATTCGAATCTCTTTCATTTTATATCTATTACAATTCACAAAACTACCAAACACAATTAGAATTACAAAACGCAATGGGCGCGAGTTTGGTGCTGCTTTTTCTCTGTGGATTCCTATTGCTTTTGGGTGGAATCCTCAAGAATATCTCAAAAAGGAGGCGGCATGCCATGCAGCATCAGCATTAAAAACTTGGGCGTACGTTTTGGCGAAAAACAGATTTTTTCTAGCCTCAATGTCGAGATTCCACAATATGGAATCTTTACACTTCTTGGGCATTCTGGCTGTGGCAAAAGCACTTTTTTACGTTGTATCAATCGCCTTTGTGAAGAAATGGGCGGCGAGATTCTTGGGGATATTTATGTAGATTTAACATCAAATGCAACGACAAAATCGCAATCGATGACGCATATCAAAGAAATCCCGCTTGAGATTCTGCGCAAAAACATTGGCATGCTCTTTCAAGCCCCACAACCCTTTAATCTAAGCATTGAAAAGAATCTAAGCTTGCCTCTATCGCTTCTAACAAAGCTCGATAAGGTTGCAATCGATGAACGCATTTGCGAATCCCTGCAACAAGTGGGACTTTGGGAGACATTTAAAAATCGTCTCAAAGAAAATGCCTTGCGGCTCTCGGGCGGAGAACAGCAAAGGCTGCTTCTGGCGCGCATTTTGAGCCTCGAGCCGCAGATTCTGCTTTTGGACGAACCCACAAGCGCGCTCGATTTGCACGCGCAACGAATCATCGAAGAATTGTTTGTAGAGCTCGCGCGCACGCATACATTGGTTATGGTCTCGCACAATGTCGACCAAGCCCTAAGAATCGCCGATTCTTTGGGCATTATGCATGTCGAAAATGGCATAGCCAAAATCCTCGCTATGCCAAAGGATAAAGAGACATTAGAATCTGCCCTAGAAGAAGAATAATGCATTCAATTATGTTTTATGCAATTGATTATAAATCTCCTCGCTCTTCGCCTCGATTTTTTGGCAATATTCATGGAGCTTGTTTTGATGTTGCACATAATCTTGTGTCGCGACAAAATGCAAAAATTCCTTGATACTCTCCTCAAAACTCAAAATATTTTTATGGACATTTTCATCAATATACGCATTTTCGCCTGCCTGATGATGTGTATCCATTTGCGGAATCTCATCGACAATCACCGATGAATAAGACGCAAATTTTTTCAAAATGCAATCGAGCTCAAGCAAGATGATATGCGACATCTTGTTGGTGTGTCGAATCGAATCGAGCAACGAGGAGGCTTGTTCGTCCATTTTGCCAAATGTTTCATTAAAATGAATCATCGCTTCATTAGAGCTATTTGTAATATCATTGATTTCTTCCACATAGCCTGAAATTTCGCTCATTTCCTGATTAATCACCTGCGTTGTTGACGAGATTTCCGATGCCGTTTTTGCCGCACGTTCGGCGAGTTTGCGCACCTCGTCTGCCACAACGGCAAAGCCGCGCCCGTGCTCGC
>CAMXAV010000062.1 GCA_947179285.1 uncultured Helicobacter sp. | reverse complement strand
CTAGCACGCTTCTTCAATGTGCGTTGCACTTGCATATGTCAATAGTCCACAGCGCTGCGTCTATGTTATGCCTTGCGGCTCGAACATAGACGTTACGCGCTGTGGCTGGGGTGCTCGCATGATGAGCAATGGCAGAGAGATGTTTCGCTTCGCTCAACATGACAAGATTCTAAGTGTCATTGCGAGCGAGTGTAACGAGCGTGGCAATCAACGATTCTTGGCTACCCATTATCGTTGATTGCTTCGCTTCGCTCGCAATGACATTAAAACGCCCGATTATCACTTCGCCTCGCTTTGGTTTCTTAAGGCTTGATGGGCTAGAATCCGTTTAGCTCGCAAGGGCTTAGCATTCCAAAAAATGGGGGTTATAATGGACAATGCAGCAGACAACTTTCAGCCACAAGGCTTTGAAGAAGGGATTTGGAACGATGCAATCAACGTGCGCGACTTCATCGTGCGCAACTACACGCCATACAACGGCGATGAGTCGTTTCTTGCCAGCCCAACAGACACAACGAGCAAGCTATGGAAACGCGTATGCGAGCTCATGAAAACCGAGCGCGAGCGCGGCGGGGTGTATGCCATCTCAAACGACATCATCTCGACTATCACATCGCACAAGGCGGGGTATATCGACAAGGAACTCGAGGTGATTGTCGGGCTACAAACCGATGAGCCGCTCAAACGCGCGATTATGCCCTTTGGTGGCTACCGCATGGTTCTCACCTCGCTCAAGGCGTATCACACGCCAGAAGACCCACAGGTGAGCAATGTCTTCAAATATCGCAAGACGCACAATGACGGCGTGTTCGATGCCTACACAGACGAAATGAAGCTCGCACGGCATGTCGGAATCATCACAGGCTTGCCCGATTCGTATGGGCGCGGCAGAATCATCGGCGACTATCGCCGCGTTGCGCTCTATGGCGTGCAGCGGCTGATTGACGAAAAAGAAAAGGCAAAGAAGCTGCTCGAGCCCGATGTGATGGATTCAGACACCATTCGCGACCGCGAGGAAATCTCGGAACAAATCAAGGCGCTACACGAGCTCATGGCAATGGCACAAAGCTATGGCTTCGACATCTCGCAGCCAGCAAACGACACGAAAGAGGCGATTCAATGGCTCTATTTCGCCTATCTCGCCGCGACAAAGGAGCAAAATGGCGCGGCGATGAGCATTGGCAGAATCTCGACATTCCTCGATTGCTATGCCGAGCGCGACTTGCAAAACGGGCGCTACACGGAGACGCAGATTCAAGAAATGGTCGACCATTTTGTGATGAAGCTCCGCATGATTCGCTTCTTGCGCACACCGAGCTATGACGAACTCTTCTCGGGCGACCCAACATGGGTTACCGAGTGTATCGGCGGCATGTGCATTGACGGGCGACATCTCGTTACGAAAATGTCGTTTCGATTCTTGCACACGCTCTACAATCTTGGACCAGCGCCCGAGCCCAACATGACGATTCTTTGGAACACGCGCTTGCCCGAAAGCTTCAAGGAATTTTGCGCCAAAGTCAGCATCAACACGAGCAGCGTCCAATATGAATCAGACGAAATCATGCTCCCCGAGTTTGGCGATGATTATGGCATTGCATGCTGCGTCTCGCCGATGAAAATCGGCAAGCAAATGCAATTTTTCGGCGCGCGTTGCAACCTCGCAAAGGCGCTGCTCTATGCGCTCAACGAGGGCAAAGACGAGAAAACGGGGCAGCAGGTTGGACCAAACATCACGCCCGTGAATGGCGAGATTCTCGATTATGACCAAGTCATGTTCAAGCTCAATATCGTGCTCGATTGGCTCGCGCGGCTCTATATCAACACGCTGAATGTGATTCACTATATGCATGACAAATATTGCTATGAGCGCATCGAAATGGCATTGCATGACGAAAAAATCGTGCGCACAATGGCGGGCGGAATCGCGGGGCTCTCTGTCATCGCCGATTCTCTCTCGGCGATTCGCTATGCGCGCGTTACACCCATTCGCGATGAGCGCGGGCTCATCACCGATTTTTCTATCGAGGGCGATTTTCCAAAGTTTGGCAACAATGACGACCGCGTGGATTCCATTGCCATCGAGGTTGTCAAGACATTCTCGCGCAAGCTTTCAGCGCACAAGACCTACCGCGATTCCGTTCCCACGATGAGCGTGCTCACGATTACGTCCAATGTTGTCTATGGCAAAAAAACAGGCGCAACGCCAGACGGGCGCGCTGCGGGCGAACCGTTTGCGCCCGGCGCAAACCCCATGCATGGGCGCGACACAAACGGCTGCATTGCGAGCTTTTGCTCGGTTGCGAAGATTCCGTTTGAGTATTGCCGCGATGGAATCTCAAACACATTTTCTATCGTCCCAAGCGCGCTTGGCAACACGCCCGAGCTCGAGGCAGGCAATCTCGTGCAGCTCATGGACGGCTATTTCTATGGCGAAGATGGGCACAAGCAGGGCTATCACCTGAACGTCAATGTCCTCAAACGCGAGACGCTGCTAGATGCAATGGAGCACCCCGAAAAATATCCGCAACTCACGATTCGCGTGAGCGGCTATGCGGTGAATTTCATCAAGCTCACGCGCGAGCAGCAGCTCGATGTGATTAGCCGCACGTTTCATCAGAAAATCTAAGGGCGCAAAAATCTAAAGATGAAACAAACGCTCAAGAATTATATCGCCAACTACAAGGACATCACGGCGCGCGTGCATTCGTTCGAGAGCTTCGGCGCTGCCGATGGTCCTGGCGTGCGGTTTGTGCTGTTTTTGCAGGGCTGCAAGCTGCGCTGTTTGTATTGCCACAACCCCGACACTTGGGAGCTTCGCGGCGGCAAATGCTGGAATCTCAAGGAGATTCTCAAAAAGATTGTGCCCTACAAAAAGTTCTACCGCAAGGGCGGCGTTACAATCTCGGGCGGCGAGCCGCTGTTGCAACATGCATTCCTCTATGAGCTCTTGCGTGCGTTGCGCTATATCGGGCTACACACGGCGATTGACACGAGCGGTTCTGTGAAGCTCGAAAAGGCGCAAAAGTGTATCAACGAGGCGGATATGATTCTGCTGGACATCAAAGAAGTCGATGAGCAAGATTGCCTCAAGCTCACGGGCGCGAGCAATGCGCGCGCATTGCGTATGTTGCAGTATTGCGAAAAGCGCAACAAGGCTGTGTGGATTCGTTATGTTTGCGTGCCAAATTATACGATGAGCGAGGCGAAAATCCATTCTCTTGGCGCGCTGCTTGCGCCGTTTTCGTGCGTGCAAAATGTGCAGCTTCTGCCGTTTCATCAGCTGGGGGCATATAAATATCAGGAGCTCAATCTGGAATACAAGCTTGCAGATTGCGCGATTCCGAGCGAAGAGGAGCTAAGCAGGGCAAATCGCATTCTTGCGGAATACGATGTGCCCATACATAGCCACTAAGTTGTTCTCAAATTCATCTTTTCAAGGAGGCGCCCCCTCAAGATACCTGCGGCACACAGATTTGCAAGGTGCTCTGCTGTGTTCCCACCCTGAAGCCTTGCCTTGCAAATCCATTGCACAGGTCTAAAGGAGGCGCGCAACGCAAGAACCGAGCTTGCCTTCCGCGCCTCTTTCAGCGCTCATATTCTGCCATAGCAAAAATTAAATCTCTCTAAAAGCCCCAATCGATTCGCAATTTTGTCGCAAAGAATCCCTCTTTAAGTACTTTTAGGCTAGAATCGCGTAGCAATATACGAGGAAATTTCATGCCCAAACGAAACGATATTCACACGATTCTCTTGATTGGTTCTGGTCCCATTGTGATTGGGCAGGCATGCGAGTTTGACTATTCGGGCACGCAGGCGGCGAAGACGCTCAAAGCTTTGGGCTATAAAGTCGTGCTCATCAACTCCAACCCCGCGACAATCATGACAGACCCCGAGTTTGCGCACCGCACCTACATTGAGCCCATCACCGAAGAAGTGATTGCCGACATCATTAGGCGCGAAAAGATTGACGCGATTCTGCCCACAATGGGCGGGCAAACGGCGCTGAATGTCGCGATGTCGATGCACGAAAAAGGCATGCTCGAGGGTGTCGAGTTTTTGGGCGCAAAGCCCGAGGCGATTCGGCGCGGCGAGGACAGGCAGGCTTTCAAGGAGAGCATGCTCAAAATCGGCATGGACATTCCCAAATCGTTTTACGCATACAGCCAAGAAGAGGCGCTCGATTGCCTGCAAAACTTCAGCTTTCCGCTCATCATTCGCGCGAGCTACACGCTCGCAGGCGGCGGTAGCGGCGTGGCATACAACATTGACGAGTTCAAAGAAATCGTGCGCAACGGGCTCGAGACGAGCCCGATTCATGAGATTCTCATCGAGGAATCGCTGCTCGGCTGGAAAGAGTTTGAAATGGAGGTGATTCGCGACAAGCACGATAATTGCATTATCGTGTGCAGCATCGAGAATCTCGACCCAATGGGCGTGCATACGGGCGATTCGATTACCATTGCGCCCGCGCTGACGCTGACCGACAAAGAATACCAACGCATGCGCGATGCCTCTTTCAAGATTCTGCGCGAAATCGGCGTCGACACGGGCGGCAGCAACGTGCAATTTGCGATTAACCCCAAAACGGGGCGCATGACCGTGATTGAGATGAATCCGCGCGTCTCGCGCAGCTCGGCGCTTGCGAGCAAGGCAACGGGCTATCCGATTGCCAAAGTCGCGACACTCCTTGCCGTTGGCTTCAGCCTCGATGAAATCACAAACGACATCACGGGCACTCCCGCGAGCTTCGAGCCGAGCATTGATTATATCGTTACGAAGATTCCGCGCTTTGCGTTCGAGAAGTTCCCGCATGTCGATGCGACACTCACGACATCGATGAAATCCATCGGCGAAGTCATGGCGATTGGCGCGCATTTCAAGGAATCGCTGCAAAAGGCGCTTTGCAGCCTCGAGTCGGGGCTCTGCGGGCTCGATTCGATTAGCGAGGACATGGCGCTGATTGAACGCGAGATTCGCCACCCAAACCAAGACCGATTGCGCTACATCGCAGACGCGTTCCGACAAGGTGTGTCGCTTGATGAAGTCCATGAATGGTGCAAAATCGATTCGTGGTTTCTGAACGAAATTGCCGAGATTGTCGCGCTCGAAAAAGAAATCACATTCGAGGCGATTCAAGACGCAACGCGCCTCCGCGCACTCAAGCTCGCGGGCTTTAGCGACAAGATGATTGCCTTCTTGGTGTGCAAGAATGACGACATCGAGATGAGCGAACGCGAAGTTATGGAATTGCGCAAAAAGCTTGGTGTCGAGCTCGAATACCGCGAAGTCGACACATGCGCTGCCGAGTTTGGCACAAAAACTGCCTATCTCTACTCCACAACGCCGCTTCTCCCAAGCCCCGCAGCGCCCGTAGAATCAGCCCCCAAAGTGTTGATTATCGGCGGCGGACCCAACCGCATTGGGCAGGGAATCGAGTTTGATTATTGTTGCGTGCATGCCGCCTTCGCGTTGCGTGATTTGGGCGTGCAAAGCATTCTGTACAACTGCAACCCCGAGACCGTGAGCACGGACTACGACACGAGCGATATTTTGTATTTCGAACCCATCGATTTTGAACATGTGCAAAA
>CAMXAV010000061.1 GCA_947179285.1 uncultured Helicobacter sp. | reverse complement strand
CTTTTGGCGCGTCTTTGAGCACACGTGTGAGCTCGGCAAATGTCGCGGCTGGGTCTTGAGTGTGCATGATGACGGCATGGCAGCTGACATAGTCCACCACCGCATCGGCAAAGGGCGTGCGCGCAATATCGCCGCGCAAAAAATAGAGATTTGGGCGCTGATGGCGTCTGCTTGCCTCCTCTGCCGCCTCTGAAATGTCCATTCCGATGATGAGCGTTTCGGGCGCGAGGCTCGCAAACCAATCGGAAAGATAGCCCAGCCCACAACCCGCGTCAAAAACAACATGTTGCTGCTGCAAAAACTCCGCGAGCGCCTCGACACTAGAAAAGCCATAGAGCCGCAAATACCATTCTTTTTGAAAGTCCCACAGCCGCTGCTGTTCGCCTTCTTCTGATTTGTTGGCATAGCCAATCCATTTTTTGCTAAACACATCTGCCGTTTGCGCCTGATTCTTCGCAACCGCTTGCAAATCGTTTGCAAAATGTTGCGCATTGAATGGAATCGGCTTAGTAAAAAGAGTCTGTATGTCCATCGTTACCTCCTAAGGTTGATTGTACACCATTCGTTGAAATTGAGCAATGACCAAATGAACAATCGGCGATTCGCCTTGCCTTCCAAATGTTCGCTCACGAGGCGATGTGTTGTATTGTAGTCAAGATAATCAAACAATGGCGCGTTTTTGTCAAAAAGCTTTGCGCGCACAAAGGCGAGCGATTCGCCCTCAAACCAGCTGCTATCGGGGCTCGAGAAGCCTTTCTTAATCGCGTCTGTAACCTCGCTTGGCAAAAGGCTGTGCAGCATTTTGCGCAAAATGAGCTTGCCATCGTTTGTCTTTTTCAAGACCGCACGTTTGCTGCCCAAGTCGTTCTCGTTAATGCGTTGATGTTCGAGATTGCGAAGCTTGTAGCGCAGTGGAATGCTTTGGGCAAAATCGACAAGCTCGTTGTCCAAGAATGGCACGCGCGTTTCAAGCGAATGCGCCATCGAGAGCTTGTCTTCGACAACAAGCAGCCCATGCAAAAATGTCTTCGCCTCGAAATATAAAGAATTGTTGATGTAATCTTCTTGTGTTTTTGCCGGCGCCGTGTTGCGCAACACATTCCTAAAAATATCGCGCGTCCAAACATGCGCGACATCTTTGGCAATGGGCGCAAAGAGGGGCTTGAGCTCGCTATTGGGCACGAGCCGCTGCCAAAAGAGATAGTATTTATCGACATAATCCTCGAAATCATGGCAATCGAGCGCCTGATAATAGCGCCATGGATAGCCGCCAAACAGCTCATCGCCCCCGCAACCGCTCAAAACCACACGCACGAATCGGCTCGCGAGTTTTGCGGCATAGAAATTGGGATAGCTCTGTCCCACGCGCGGCTCTTCGAGGTGGTAGGCAAAGGTGCGTAGGCAACGTTCCATGTCGCCACTCTTGAGCACCATTTCGTAATGTTCGGTCTTGAAAAGATACGAAAGCCGCTCGCTCACGGCGCGTTCATCGTATCCAAGCTCGATTCCCTTTGCGCTTGTGAGGTCAAAACCAATTGTGAAGGTGTTGAGATAGGGCAACGTTTTTGCGGCGAGCGCACAAATGCTCCCGCTGTCGATTCCGCCGCTAAGATAGCCCCCAAGAGGGACATCAGACACAAGCTGTCGCGACACGCTTTGGCGAAAAAGCCGCTCGAGCTCTGCCGCGCATTCGTCTTCGTCAAGGCTTGTCGCGCCCTGAAAGCAAAAGTCCCAATAACGTGTCGTGTCGATTCTTTGTGTTGCGAGGTCGATTGTGAGATAATGCCCCGCGGGGAGGAGGTGGATTCCCTTGAAAAATGTCTTGTCGGTAAAGATGTTTTGAAACGTGAAATACTCGAGCAAAGCCTCGCAATCGAGCACGCCAAAGCGCGAATCGTAGCGCACAATGGAGCGATTCTCGCTCGCAAACACGAGCGTTTTTTCGGGAGTGATGCCATAATAGAGCGGCTTAATCCCATAGCGGTCGCGCGCAAGGTAGAGCCGCTTTTTGAAATTATCATAAAGCGCAAACGCAAACATGCCATTGAGCCGCTGTACGCAATCGATTCCCCACTGCACATACGCATAGAGCAGCACTTCGGTGTCGGTTTGCGTGAAGAATTGGTGTCCGAGCTGTTGCAATTCTGTGCGTAATGCCTTGAAGTTGTAGATTTCGCCATTGAAACATAGCCAAATGTTGCGCGAAAGGTCGCTCATGGGCTGGTGCCCGGCGGGCGATTTGTCGATAATCGCAAGCCGTCTGTGCGCGAGGAACAAATCCCATTCATGCCGTGCGAGCTCCTTTTGGCTTTGGGAATTTTGCAAGCATGGCAAAAGGGGGCTTAGGTGCGCAAACTCGGAATCGCAAAAGTTTTGATAGAACGACACTTGGCTTTTGTGCCGCGTGCCTGTGTGGTAGAACAAATAGCCCGCGTCATCGGGTCCGCGATGTGCCATGAGCGCAAGCATGTCTTCGAGATTCTGTGTCTGCACGCTCGGCGTTGCGAGGCTAAGTGCGCCCACGATTCCGCACATTATAGCGCCCTAAGGTTGGCAAGGACATAGTCGAGCTCGGCTTCGCTCATAGACGCATACAGCGGCAGCGAAATCGACAGCCTATCTGCCGCATAGCTCTTGATATAATCCTCGTCTCTAAGCCCATATTTGTTGCGGTAGAATCCGAGCGTATGCACCGCATGCGTGCCCTGTCGTGTCGCGATTCCCTTTTGCTCGAGCTTTTGCATAAACGCATTGCGTTGCGCGTTGAGCGAATCGATTTGCGCAAGCGTGCGTGCCTCGAGCGCTTGTGCGCCGCCAAAGAGGCAAACAAAGCTTTGAAATCCATGCGTGTAGCCCTTTGGAATCATGGGGGCAAGCAAGAAGGGGTGGTCGGCAAGCGCGGCAAAATAGGCGCTTGCGATTGCGCGCCTGCGTTCCATGATGAACGCGGCTTTTTGCATTTGCGAAACGCCGAGCGCGCCTTGAATGTCGGTTAGTCGGTAGTTGTAGCCTAGAATGTCGAAATTGGGCAACAGCGAGCCGCCCGTTTTGTGCCGTTCCAAGTCCGATGTGCTCGCCCCATGGTCGCGCAAGGAACGCGCCAAATCGCCAAGTGCGGCGCTTTTGGCGATGAGCATTCCGCCCTCGCCCGTGCTGATTGCCTTGCGCGGGTGGAAGCTAAAGCAGCCACAATCCCCAAAGCTGCCGCTATGTTGTGCGCCAATCCAGCTGTCGAAACCGCATGCCGCATCTTCGATGATGGGGATATGATAATGTTTTGCAAGCTCGAGTATGCGTGGCATATCGGCGCAAAGCCCGAAGAGATGCACGGGCATGATGGCATCGATTTTGCGGGATTCCAAAATGCGTTGCAACGAATCGATGTCGAGGTTGAATGTGCGCAAATCAATGTCGCAAAACACAGGCGTTGCGCCCGTGTATTCCACAGCGTTTGCCGAAGCAATATAGGTGAAGCTTGGCAGAATCACATGCGCGCCAGCGCCGATTCCAAGCGCACGCAGCCCGAGATGGAGCGCTGTGGTGCAATTGCTACACGCAACGGCAAACGGCACATGCGCAAAGGCGGCGAAGAGATTCTCGAACTCTTTGACGAACGGACCTTGCACGACCCAGCTGCTTTCAAGCGGCTTTGTGAGGTTTTGTTTGTCGTGCTCGTCAAAATAGGGCTTGCTAATGGGAATCTGCATGGCAACTCCTAATCAAAGACATTATGCACGATTGTGCCATTATGGTTTTGCCACGATTCCCCGCATGTGTGTCCGCTCCATTGGTCGCATGGCGCGCATTGCGAATCGGGATAATCGCGGCGAATGTTTTGCATGGTTTCGCATTGCCAGACATGCGCGATGCTCTCATCATGCAAATTGTGCTCTTTTTGGGTCTTCCAAATATGGTTGCAGCGGCTAAAATAGCCATCGCTGCTCACCACGAATGTGTGCAACAGCTTGGGGCAGAAAACGCGCTTGCGTGCGCTGCTTGCGCCGCCTTTGCCAAACTCGCCATTGAGCGTGTGCTCTTTATAGAGGCGAATGCTATCAAAGCCCAAAAGATTGCTATCGCTCACGCAATGTTGCAGATATGCTGCTGTGGTCTTTTCGGAATCGACAAACGAGATTTGGAATGTTGTTGCGCAATCTTTTGGCTTGTTGGCGAGAATCTTTTGTGCGTTTTCATAGCCCTTGTTCGTGTGAATGCTAAAGGTCAAAAACTCGCATTGATAGAACGCGGCGCAATTTTGCTCGCTGATGAAATGCCCATTTGTGCTAAGGTGAATGCGCAAGCCCTTGTCGATTGCGTATTGCAAAAGCGTGGCAAACTCGGGGTGCAAGCAGCTCTCGCCGCGCCAAAAGGGCAGAACGATTGCCTGCGGATTATGCGCCACAATCTCATCGACAAGGCGCATGAAAAGCGCAGAATCCATATAGCCATCGCTTTCTTTGATATAGTGGCGCGGGCACATGTGGCATGCGAGGTTGCATAGCGGCGTGAGCTCGAGCACAATGCGTGAGGGAAAAGGAGCGGTTGTCATTGGCAGATTCTCATAAATGTTTTGACGCAAAGCTCTTGTCGCTCTTTGTGCAAAAACTCAAATTGCATCGTAAAGGACTTGCCGATTTTGTCGCGCAAATGTTTGTCTTGAATGATTCGGTTGAGTTTTTGCTTATATTCTTCAATGGTATAGGCGAAAACATGGTATCCAATCGGCATTCCATTATCGCTCGTAAACATATCAGCATGTTTGGGCATAAACTCGGTATAGCAGCGGTTGTAGACGTCTACGCCCTGATAGTAGCGCAAGAATCGGAACAATGGCTTTGCCACAAGCCGTATGACTGCGCCATTAGTCATGCGCAACGCATTGTCGATGACAGCGAACACATTATCGGCGAGAAGCCTCATATCTTCCTCGCCCTTCTCAACGACAAGCAGCTTGCAGCCTTTGGGCACGAGCGGGGCGAGAATCTCGTGTTGGGCGGGCGTGCAGAGCAGCACGGATTCGGGATTGTCCAAAATCTCGTTCCAATTCATAAGCCCCGCCTTGCAATCCTCCACGTTGCGGATATAGAGCAGCACGGTTTGCGACAGCTTGAGCGCGTGGAGCTCCTCGCCAAAATCTGCCGCGAGGTATTTGTCATGCCAATGATTCACATCGAGGCTGATAAACGCTCTGCCCTTGTGCATAAACTCGCTCAAACTCTCGCCCTGCACGAGCGGGAAGGTGTTGCAGAAAATATCGATGAGATGCCCATACAAATGTGGGTCGATATGCCCGGGCATGTAGAATCGCTCGTCTGGGATTCCGAGCTTGCGCACCTTTTCGCGCACGCTGTGCGTGTTGCCCATTCCTGCGGCGATAAAAATCGTCTCGGGGTTTTGGTGCATCACATCGGCGATTGTGGCGAGGTATTCCTCGCAATCAACCTTCACGAGCCGCCCAATCACGCCCAAGACAATCTTGTCTTTGGGGTAGCGGCTGCCCTCGGCAAAAAGCGCCTCTTGCGTTACGGGCGGATTGTAGAATCTGTCAATATCCATAGGAACGATGATTTGCTCAAAAGTAAACAAGCCGCCTTCGGGCTGGAAGTGGCTAATGCGTTTGTCGATTGCCGCGAGGTCATAGACGCCGTTGCCATGGCTGTAAA
>CAMXAV010000060.1 GCA_947179285.1 uncultured Helicobacter sp. | reverse complement strand
CGACAAACAGCAGTGGCACATTGACCTACACAACAGGCATTAGTGGCACACAAGGGCTTGAGTTTCTAAATCCCGATGGAAGCTTGAATGCAGGCGATACCCAAAAGATTGTCGTCAATACAAACAGCGCGACTTTGAACATTAACGGCGCGGGTGGGGTTGATAAGTTTGACATCGAAGCAAGCTCATTTACAAAAAGCTTGACGATTGCTGGAAACCTCGGCACAGTGCCTGACCACGAAGAGATTGTCCACAACTTCGACAGCGTCTATATCGACCTTCGCAAAACATCTGGCGTTGACCTAAACATCGCCAACTTGCTCGTGAGCAATCCCGATGGCGAAGGCATCGTGATTAGCGCCTCTAAAGGGCAAGACAACATTACGCTTGTTGCGGGGGCTAACCATGACATCATCGAGTTCTCTGCTGGTTCTGGTTCGTCTGCTGGGGCACGCGAAGTGTATAGCGTTGACCTCGGAAACTTGCGCCTTGCAAACAGCCAAAGCTTTAGCATTGACGGCTTGACGATTACCAATGTTGGCGACACTGGCATCGTCCGTGCCGCAGAGATTGCCAAAGCGATTGCCGACTATGCCAACAATGGCACAATCACAGCGGGCTTTAACATCACAGGCAAGCTTAACAGCCTCACAGGCGACTGGGCTGGCGCAACTGCGAGCGCAAGCGGTGGCACACTCAACATTACTGCACAACCTAATCGCAACCTCAAAGACCTCGATCTTAAATTCACAGGCAACGACAGCACCAATGCCCCCGCCAACCTCACCGCAAACATCGTTGCTGGCGCTGCGAGTGCGAGTGCGAGCATTAGTGCGGCGAATCCTGTGCCTGTGAATGCGCAACTTGCTGGCGATACAGCATTCACCTATTCCGCGCCTTCAGTAAGCGCAACAACACAAGCGACAGCATTTACATTTTCTGTAACAATTGATGGAACAACGACTAATTATAAAATTTTGGTAGACGGAAATAACGCAGGCACAACTTCACCTACACTAGACAACATCATAGACATTCTAAACAACGGAGGAACACTCACCTATGATTCAGGAAATAGTCGAACAATTTTTTTGGTTGCCACAGCTGACACAACAACAGCCTTGGCTAATAGTCCTCTTTCTGCCCTCAATCTTGTGGCTGAAGCAGATAGTGGAAACATTAAAATCGTTGGCGGCGATACTTTTAATTCTTCTAGTGCTGCTGGTTCTATCTCTGATGGCACCAACACCTACACAATCACCGCTGCAACCACAGCCGATGTATTTACATTTGTTGACATCGGTACACCTGCCCAAGCCTTCCGCCCCTCTGCGAGTGCAATCACAGCGGCGTTCATTTCTTCTGGCTCAAGTGCATCTGTCGCGACAGATAATGGAGCTGCCAAAGCCATCATCACAACCGGGCTCAATTCTGGTTCAGCGACAACATTTGATGTTACAATTGGTGGCGAAACATACACACTTACATTTACAGCGACTGCAAACGCAACAAGTGCAAAGGTTACCGAGGATGAACTCACAGCTATCTTGAATGGAACAGATGATAGTATTGCTGGAGACATTGACTTGACCGTTACCGGCGCTGGCGCAACCTTTGCCGATTATACAGCAGCACTTGCGGAAGCTGGCTTGAAATTCGCCGTTGATTCCACAACAAACAACACAATCACCGCCACAGTTAGCGACACAAGCGTAACATTTAGCGGCAATGTGAAACTTGACGATGGCACGAACAATGCCACTTGGACAATCGCCGGCGTCTCGCCCGCTGTTGAGCAAATCGGAACTGCTGGCGGCGTTACGCCTGTGGGTAGCAACCTCGTTTGGACAGGCAAACAAGTTACAAGTGCGCAAACACAAGTGGAAATCTTCAAGCTTACTGTTGATGGGAACACATTCACTGTTAAGGGCGATGTCGCTGCTAATGCAACCGTAGCTCCTGATGACATTGTGAATATGTTGAAAGCGAGCGCCACAACAACCTTTACCAACACCAAGATTTTCAACTCTGCTGGTGGTGAAGTAGCAGGAGGAACAAATCTTAAGACAATCCTTGAAAGTGTGGGTGCGAAAGTCGATACGGCACTTGGCGGAATCGCAAACAATGAGATTAAAATCATTGCTGATTCTACTAAAGCCGCTAATCTCACCGACCCTGCAACGACCATTACGATTACTCCTAGCAACACATTCAATGCCAACAATACGGCTGTAAGCTGGAGTGCGCAAAAAGAGAAAGGAATCGATGCGGTTGGCGACACAAGCACGATTGTGATTAATGGGCATAATATTGTGTTTAGTGATGTTGTCCTGACTGCCTCTGCCCTCGAAGCTGCTGTGTTTGAGCTCATCACCAATGGAACTCTCGATTCTCTCTCTGCTTCTGACCGTGCCAAAGTCAGCATTGACGGGCAGACATTCAACCGCGCAAACGCCAAAGACAACAAGGCATTGTTCGTGATTGAGGGCACAGAGTATCGCCAAGTCGATGGTGGCGGAATCGAGCTCGTGCTCACCGACCCCGCAAGCTACACAGGCAACGCAAGCTTCGAGTTTAGCCAAACCAACGGCAATGGCGATGGCAGCGACCAAACATTCAACATTGTCGGCGCGCATGGCGATAGTTATGGGCAGGTTGTCGTTACATTCAACGCTCTTGCCGCTGGACAAAGCTATACATTCGATGGCAAGACCATCATCGCGACCAAGAATCTCTCGGCTAACGAGGTTGCCAACGCATTCACTCTTACGACTGATGATACCGTTGATGGCGCTGTTGTCGTGTCTGACTTCGAGAACATCGGCGAAGATGTGCTCTATTATGTCCCCGCTGGCAGCTCTACGCTCACCATTCAGGGCACTAGCCTCACAAGCATTCCTGCTGGAATCAACACAACGATTACCGGCACTGGCTCGCTTGGCGTAAACACCAACGGCGTAAGCGCAAGCACAACGACTCAAGGAAGCGATGGCGCGGGCACACGCGCTGATAGCTATGTCGTCTTTGCCGAAACCACCAACGCTGCGGGCGAGATTGTTGGCATTGCCGCAAACCTTGCTGCGATGGATAGCATCACGAACTTTGATGTTTCTAATGACGGATTGCGCTTGCGCGATGGCAACGGCGGATATTATGGCGAAGGGCAAGTCGCGACAAGCATTAGCGCACATACGATTTATGTTGGCGAAAACAGCACGCTTGCGGCGAGCGTTGCGAACGGCATCATTAGCTTTAGCGTCAATAATGGCGACAACGGCAGCGCAACAGCCGAGAACATCACACTCGACCAAAAGCTCCATGTCGCCACACACGACATCGGCACCAACAAAGTCGCTGGATTCGAGCATAACGGCGATTTCTATGTTGTTGCCACTGGCGGAATCTCTGGCGCTAGCACCGATGACATCGTTGTCAAGCTCAACGGTGTCGCTGGCGTTTCGGATATTACGAATTTGTTGGCGTAGTGTCGATTCTTTGCTTGGCTTGCGGCTCTCTGCGGGCTGGGTAGCGCCCCCCCCCCCGCGGGGGGGGGGGCGAATGCGCATTTGCGCGCCCAGGGGGGGCAAAAATCCTTTACATTGCGAGCGAAGCGAAGCAATCAACCGTGTGGGGTAACCAAACGCGTTAGATTGCTTCGGCTATCGCCTCGCAATGACAAGAAATTTGGAATCTTTATGATTCCAATCTAAAACTATTTTACATCTACATTAAAGGAGAACTAATGAAAACTCGCGGATTTGTAATTCGTAATTTTAGGAATATTGGCGTTTGTGAAGGCGATAAATCGCAAGAAGCGTTTTTGCGACTTTCAAATACGGACGAAAATATTGGTGGTTTGGTGATTATTCTTGGCGAGAATAATTCGGGCAAAAGTAACTTGTTGGACGCATTGGCGAAGTTTGGAAATTGTGAAAATAATCCTTTGAGCGATAAAGACATTCCTAATTTTCCTCAACATCGCAATTGTTTGCCTGCAATTTCGTTCAGCTATCAGATTCCCGCTTATTATCTGTATTATCCACAAGATGTTGCCAACAGAAGCGGCGAAGCACAGAAAATAAGGGCAAAAGGACAGCAGGTTGATTTTGATGCACTTTTGAAAAAATTGCAAAACCAGTTTGATAGTCTCAACGTTTATATCGAACATTGCAAAAATGAAGAATATGACATGAAATTGATTCTTCAAGAAGAAGAGACAGAACTGGGAAGATTTTTGCGTTGCACGACAGAGCCATTTAAAACTCGCGATGATTTTTTGCCACCGGGCAAGATAAGAGTTGGGAAGTCAGAGCGATTGCATTGTCCTCTTATTGTTGGGTATGAAGCGCTCGATGTGAAACAAAACCTTGCCGCATATCTTGACAAACAAACGCAGCACATCGAATCGCAATCTGTTAAAAAATATTGCACCACTGTTTCTCTCGATGAGGATAAAAAAATGCAACAAAAATACGCGATTGGCAATGTGGTTAAGGACGGGGAATGTGTTTCTTTGTTGGACGTTCAGGACTCGGAGATTCCAAATCAGAATGTAAAAAAACTTCTTGAGCGGAAAATTGTGCTTTATGAGGAATTGAGCTTTAAAGATGATGAGCTCTCTACAACACCCGATAAGTTAGCAGATTCTAAGTTTTTTCAAACGCTTTTTCATGGAATCTATGGAGAAGATGGACATCTTGTTATCAAATCTATTCAAGGGGCATACGAACAACAAGACGAGATTGGGGAACTATCCGAGATAGAAGATTCGATAAATGATAAGCTGCAAGATATGAATCAGTATTTTAATTCTATCTATGAAGTGAGTGTTTCAGGCACATATCATTTTGAAATCAGGTTCGATATTCATAAAATTTTGCTCCAGATTCGCAGGAATAGGCAACGTTTGTCGCTCGAAAGACAAAGTGCGAGCTTTAAGAAAATGTTTGGCTTTTTCTTTCAGCTTATCTATGATAAAAAAATACAAAATGGCACGATTGTGTTGATTGATGATATTGAAGAATCTTTGAGCGTTCCAATGCAAAGAAGGCTACGCAAATATTTGAAAGAGCTTGCACAAAAAAGAGGCATTCTTTTTATCGTGAGCACGCATTCGCCATTTATGATTGATTGCAATCATCTCGATGAAATTCGACTTCTCAAGGCAAGAGACAATGGGCTTGGAACGGAGATTGTCGACCTTGCAAATGCTGATGGAACAATCAAAGAAAATGAGCTTGATTATATCGCGGATATTGTGGGGGTGAATTATCGTGATTCTCTTAGAATCGCAAGCAAAAACGCGACATAAAGACGCAAGCCATTAAAGATGTAGCCTAGTGTCATTGCGAGCTTACGCGAAGCAATCAACCGTGTTGGGATTCTTGTTTAGTCGGGATTCCTTGCCTGTTGATTGCCACGCTCGCGCCGCTCACTCGCAATGACACGTGGAATCTTGTCATGTTGAGCGTTAGCATTGTGTCTCTTTTAATTCCATGCTTTTTAGATTCTCATGGTTTTCATCTTTGCTTGTGATTCTTTGCCTGGTTATTTTTTCAAGGGGGACAAGGGGAACTACTTGCGAAGCGTTCCCCTTATCCCCCTTTGACCCCCAATCCCTAGCACGCTCTTCAATTGTATGTGCTCCGCACGGATTATGCCTATATTCCACAGCGCTGCGTCTATGTTATGCCTTACGGCTCGAACATAGACGTTGC
>CAMXAV010000059.1 GCA_947179285.1 uncultured Helicobacter sp. | reverse complement strand
ATGTAGGGCTTATTGATTAAAAGATAAGAGATTGCCATATGGGCAGGGGACGCATTGCCATCTTTAGCGGCAGGGTTTCTGCCCTTGCCAAATTCTCTTAAGAGTTCGACAATCTTATAATTTGCTGCCATTGTGTCGTCTTGGTAACGTGGAAAGGTTGCGCGATTATCATTTTTTGGGTCAAAATCGCTATTTTTTCTTAGTCTTCCACTTAAATATCCACGCGCCAAAGGTGAATAGGCGACAAAGCCGATTCCAAGTTCTTCTAATGTTGGAAAGAGTTCGGTTTCAACATTGCGCCACATCAAATGGTATTCACTTTGCACGGCTGTGATTGGGCAGATTTTGTGCGCCTTTTCGATTGTTGCTGCGCTTAATTCGCACACGCCAAAGCGCGCGACTTTGCCTTCTTTTATCAAATCTTTTACAGCTCCCGCGACTTCTTCAATCGGCGTTTGGGGGTCGAAACGATGTTGATAAAAAAGCGGAATCTGCTCTATTCCAAGTCTTTTTAGGCTTTGCTCGCAAACTTCTCTAATGCGTTTTGGCGAGGAATCGAGCACATCGGCATTTGCCCCAAAACCAAATTTTGTCGTAATAAAAACCTTATTTTTGTAGGGCTTTAGAATCTTGCCCGCCAAGATTTCGTTGCTATCTGGTCCATAGACTTGCGCGGTATCAAAAAGCGTGATTCCATAATCCACACATTTTGCGACAATCTCGACTGCCTCTTTTTCGCTTACGACTTTGCTGCGGTGATAGTTGAGCCCCATAAGTCCAAATGCGAGAGCTGAAACTTTAAAGGCATAGTCGTCTTTACCCAAAGTGCGCGTTGGCATGGTTTGTTTTTTAGAATCTGCTGCCAAAAGTGGCGAAACACCTAAGCTCAAACTTGCCCCTAGTATTGTCGCGACTTTCAAAAACTCGCGGCGATTGATAGTGTGATTTTGCATTGTTTCTCCTTTTATTTTAGGTTATAGCCCTACGCTTTTTGCCGCATCGCTACCCGGAGCGTATCGCTCGCCCACGATGACAAGCTTACTAAGCTGGCTATTGATTTCTTTGAGCTCGTCTTTGCTAAATGTTAGCAGACAAGAGTTAAGATTCTCTTCTAGTCGATGAATCTTTGTCGTCTCTGGAATGGGCACAACAAAACTCTTGTTTGCAAGAATCCATGCCAAAGAAACTTGCGCCACGGTTGCTGGTTTACCATTAATGCTTTTGCTCTTTGCCACATTTCTAATGAAATCAATCACTTGTTGATTTGCTTCTAGTGCTTCTTTAGAAAGTCGTGGGAAAGAATTGCGCATATCGAGCGTGGCATGGAAAGTTGTATTTTTATCAAAATTTCCACCCAAAAACCCTCTATCGAGCGGGCTATATGCGACAATCGTAATACCTAGTTTTTCGCATGTGTCCATAATGCCATTGCTTTCTAGCTCGCGAAAAGCCATTGAATATTGACTTTGCATTGCCACAGGAGCAAAGACATTGCATGCTTTTTGGATTGTCTTAACTCCCGCTTCGCCCAATGCCCATGCTTTGATTTTGCCTTCTTTAACAAGCATTTGCATTGTTTCTGCCACTTCTTCAATCGGCGTGTCAATATCAACCCGATGTTGCGTATAGAGGTCAATGCAATCTCTTTGCAATCGTTTTAAGCTTCCATCAATGGCACGAATGATAGTTTTTCTGCTCGAATCAAGCTGTTGTTTGCCAAAAGGATAATAGAATCCAAACTTTGTGTTGATGACAACTTTGTCTTTGTAGGGCTTGAGTGCAACTCCTAGCAATTCTTCATTTGTGTGTGGTCCATAGACTTCGGCTGTGTCAAAGAATGTATAGCCCAAATCGACAGCTTTTTGCAAGAGTTTTATCATCTCTTTTTTGTCTCGCGCTGGTCCATGATTTGCGCTCATTCCCATACAACCCAAGCCAATACTTGAGACTTTGAACCCGCTTTTTCCAAGTGGGCGTGTGGGTATATGATTTGCGTTTGCCATTGTGTTTCCTCCTTGTGCGTTGAGTAGGTTGATTCCGCTTCCAAATAATGCTAGAGTTCCGATGAGTTTGCCCGAATTTTTTAAAAATTCCCTACGATTTTGCTGGCTCATTTTTTCTCCCTTTTGTGTCTGTGCAATTTTTCATACCATTGCAGGAATTAAACAAATCAACACCTGTGGCTATCATTTCATCATAGATGCCGATTTTCTTTTCTAGCACCTGTATGGTTTCATGGATTGTTGCTAGCTGATTCTTGAGAGACTGCGTTTGTTTTACGAGCATTTCTCGCCGTTCTTGTGCCGTTTTCATTCCTTGCGTGAGTAGAATGGCATATCTTTTGATGTCCTTGAGGCTCATTCCCGTGTGTCTTAGATAATTAACCCACGAGACCCATTCCACAGCTTGTTTATTGAAATACTTCACGCCATTTTCGTCCCTGTCTATCACAGTTTCAAAAACCCCTTTTTTCGCCCAAAATCGTAGAGTATGGGGCGAGATTCCTGTTTGTTTCGAGACTTCTATGATTGTCCAAGCCATCTTTTCTCCTTTTTACTCATTAATCTAACTCTATTTTGAGAGTTTCTAGCCATTTTCTAATGCTTCCTTTGCTCTCTCCAAAGTTGAATCTGCGCCCTGTTTTAAAGATTGCATTGGGTGCAGACTTTGCCATATCGCGTGGCGCATTGCTCAAATCACTCCCACCGCTTGTGCAGAATGGAATGATGGTTTTGCCGCTAAAATCATGCGATTCGAGGAATGTGTTGATGATATGCGGCGCGGTGTACCACCACACGGGGAATCCGACAAATATTGTCGTGTAATCGCTTATGTCAATGCTATTGGCGATTTGTGGGCGAGATGTTTTATTGTTTTTCATCTCGAGACTCGTGCGACTTTGCTCGTTTGTCCAATCCAAATCTGCCTTGCTATACGGCTCTTGCGGCACAATCTCATAGAGTTCTGCATTGGCAACATTCGCAATCGTTTGCGCGACTTCTTTCGTGATTCCACTTGCGCTAAAAAAGGCAACGAGGCTTTTCATTTTTGCTCCTTATTATTAGATTTTTGGTAAAACAAAGATTGTTTTCTTTATTTCTTGCCAGATGTTGCGAGGCTTTCGCCAATTTTTCTTTCATTCAACCACTTAATGACTGCAGGGTCTCTATGATTTAGCCCTACATTGCCTGTTTCTAGGCTTGCAATTTGGGCTTTATCATGAGAATCTAGCTTGAAGTCAAAGATGTTGAGATTCTCTCTCATGCGTTCCTTTTGTGTCGTTTTTGGAATCGCGACAATCTTGCGTTCAATGAGCCAACGTAGAATGACTTGTGCCACGCTTTTATTGTGCTTTTTAGCGATTTCTTGCAAGGTTTTGTTGCTAAAAATGCCATTTTTTCCTTGCGCAAAGGGGCTAAAAGCTTCATAAGCAACACGGTATTCCTCGCATTGTTTTTGCAACTCTAGTTCTTGTCGAAACGGATTGCAAGCGCATTGATTGACAGCAGGTATGATTTCATTGTTCATACAAAAATCTACCAATCTATCCGCGTAAAAATTACAAACACCAATGGCGCGGATTCGTTTTTGTTTATATAACAAACTCATTGCGCGCCATGCGCCATAGAGGTCATTAATGGGTTGATGAATGAGGAATAAATCTACATAATCTACCTGAAGTTTTTTGCAACTTTCATCAAAAGCTGCCTTTACTTTGTCCTCTGTGGCATAGTCTTTGAAGAGTTTTGTTGTAATAAAAATCTCCTCCCTCTTTATTCCTGTGGCTTTGATTGCCGCACCGACACCTGCTTCATTTGCATAGCTTTGCGCTGTGTCAAAAAGGCGATAGCCCACTTCAAGAGCATCTTCAATGACTCTTTGACATTCTTTTAAATCTTTAATGTTCAATATACCAAGCCCCAACATAGGCATTTGAATGCCATTGTTTAATGTGAGAGATTCCGTTTTGAATCCTTTAGCAGTCTCTGCAAAAGCTTGCTGGCTTATGAGCCCACCAAATGCCATAATTCCTGCCATTTGAGCCGAAGTTTTGAGAAACTCGCGGCGATTTAATTTGTTGTTGTCCATTTTAACTCCTTTTGTTGATTGTAGGCTAATCAATTTTTTAACCTCTGAATCAAGGCTTGTTTGTAATTTTCTAGTTGGCTAGAATTGATACCTTCAAAGACCAAAGGTTCTAAATATTCCATACCACAATGCAAGGCACTTGCTTTCATCGGCAAAAAGACATCTTTTAGCTCCACACCTACTCTGCCATTTTTGCCATACGTGCTGCGTCCACCACCTGCTGTTGAGACAACAAGCATTTGTTTGCCCTGCCAAAGTCCTGGTCCCACGCTACCCCATGTTTCATTCAAGTAGGCTTTCATCATTGGCGTAATATTAAACCAATGTGTGGGAAACAAAAAGACGATTCTTTGGTGTTCGCGCGTGATTTTACGTTCTATATCGCCATCAATGGCGCGCGTGTCATAGCCATAGATTTGCTCAAGATTCCGCACTTCCACACCTTTAACACTCCTAGCGGCTTGTTCTAAGCCCTTAATAAACGTGGAACGTTCGGGGTATGGGTGCGAAACAATCACAAGTGTTTTAACTTTTGCTTCATCAGCAAAAGCACTCGCAAACAAGAACAGACTAAGCAATAGTAGCTTTTTCATTTTTACTCCTTTTTGATTTTGTGTTAATGTCTTTTATTATGAACGGCGCATATATCTCATTAATATTTTTATATATTTTACCAATATATGCTCGGATACAATATATAACAATTGGAATCATGAGGTCTACTTTTCTGTTGCTCATCTTTGCCTTTTCTATATCATCTAAAATTTGCTTTTGCCGTATCTTTGGAATAGATTCTAGTATTTTTAATAGTATTTCGCTAGAGTAATCAAAACTCACAGCATAAATCCATTATCTATTTGCTTATTCAGTATTGTTGTGAAATAGTTATCTTCTATAATATCTATGTTATATATTGGAACGTCATAAAAATGGTGTATGATTTTTTCTCCATTAGCATCCTTATCCAAACCCTGTTGGATATATTCATATCCCAAGTCTTTATAGAACATGTTTGTGTGCCTCCTTGTTTAGTATCTTTGATTTACTAATATAGTTCTTTTCTCCTTCGAGTTGAAATTTTCCATATTCACATTGAATGAGATTTTGTTGATTATATTCTTCTATCCACTTTTGGTTAATTTTTATAGCTTCCTTGCTTTCATCTATTCCTATGAATTTACGTCCTAGCAAAAATGCTTCTTTAAGAAATCCTCCACTTCCACAAAAGCAATCCATAACAAGAGAATCTACATGAGAGGACATTTGGATAATGCGTCTTAGCATGACATTGTTTTTTTGCGTAGGATAAATGGGATTCTGCGTGTCTTTAAATTCCCAAATATCTTGTATTTTTTTACCTTGAGAATCTTTCGCATAAACTTTTTTTCGCGGCACTCCATTTTTGCTCCATTCAATCAGCCCCTCATTATTTAATCTATCGAGTTCCTTAAGACTACAACGCCAATGTCGCCCTTGCGGAGGTTTTAAACCATTCCATGCTTGCCCGCTCTCGCCATTTTGTGTCACTCCTGGCGCATGAAGCGGGATAGTTGTGTAAAAGCCTTTGTCATCTTGTTTTGTGAATCGTTTGCCTAAATCATCAGAGGAAATATCCTCATGAATCTCATTCCAAATGTATTGACGACTTTTTGCATAGAATAGAATCATGTCCTTAATGTTTCCGTATCCTTTTTTAAAGAAGTTTTTAGGATTACATTTGATACGAGTAATATCA
>CAMXAV010000058.1 GCA_947179285.1 uncultured Helicobacter sp. | reverse complement strand
GACTAAAACCGCGCTTTGGATTTCATCGCTATATGCCAAAATCGGCATATTTATCATTGAAAGCGATGATGTCAGATTCCAAGCACCATTTGAGTTAATCGAGCGCTCGTGGAATCCTCGTGGCGTCTTGTAATATTCAAAATATTCCTTGATAAACAACGGCTCATCGCCTGTGAGTTTCTCGGGCAATCCACCTGCTTTTGCAAATGTGCCTTTCTTGAAATCCTCCGTGCGCTGTTTATTGAGATTTTCTTTGAGCTCATAACGCGCCTTTGCGTCCATCGTGTCGTTGTATCCTCGCGCGCTCACGCGTGTCATGTCATACATTGTCGAAGCCACTGTGGCACGAATGCGCGTGTCCATCGCGGCTGCGTTCAGAGCGAACCCGCCAAAGCCGCAAATGCCTAAGATTCCGATTCTCTCAGAATCCACATTTGCGTGGTTGCTCAAGAAATCCACAGCCGCGCTGAAGTCCTCTGTGTTGATGTCGGGCGAGGCGACACTGCGGGGCTCGCCGCCGCTTTCGCCTGTGTAGGACGCGTCAAAGGCGAGGGTGATAAAGCCCTTTTGGGCGAGCGTTTGTGCGTAGAATCCGCTCGCCTGTTCCTTGACCGCGCCAAAGGGTCCCGCAATCGCGATTGCCGCGAGCTTGTCTGTTTTGCCCACATTTTTGGGAATATACAAATCCCCGACTAGCTCGATTCCATAGCGATTTTTAAATCGCACTTTTTGCACATTCACCTGTTCGCTTTTTGCGAAAACTTTGTCCCATTTATCTGCTGCCATACTCGTTCCTCCTAGAAATATTGCGAATAGAATCGCGAAGATTTTAGCCATTCCTCGTGCCATTTTGTCCCCCTTAACTTAAGCTGCTCATATCAATCACATAGCGGAATTTTACCTTGCCCGCTGCGACAACTTGATACGCTTCATCAAGCTTTTGAATCGGAATGATTTCAACATCGGGGTAGATGTTGTTTTTCACAGAATAATCCAACATTTCCTGCGTTTCTTTGATTCCGCCAATCACGCTTGGGTAGATTTTTTTATTCTGAAACTGCCACATAAACGTGTCAAAATCGAGCTTCGTTTTTTCAAACGATGCGGGCAAGCCGACAATCGCCATTTCGCCACCAAACTTCAACATTTTGTGGTAGGCATTCACATCGTAATGATATGGAATCGTGCTAATGATAAAGTCAAATTCATTTGCGATTTGCGTAAATTCTTTACTTTTGACATTCACAAATCGCTTGATTCCAAGCGCCTTTGCCTCTTTCGCCTTGTCGACAATGTCAAATGCCGTAACCTCCGCGCCTAGCGCAATCATATATTTTGCTGCCATGTGCCCGAGCCCGCCGAGCCCAGCAACGGCGACCTTTTGCCCCTTTTTCACGCCCGAAAACATAATCGGTGAATAAGTCGTAATCCCTGCGCAAAGCAATGGCGCAACTTTCTCAAGTTTGGCATTGCTTGGCACAGAAATGGCAAATTTTTCGCTCAAAACGATGTTGTTTGCATAGCCACCTTTGGTGATGTCGTTGTTGTGAAAGACATCTTTGCTATTATAGGTATAGACGGTCTTGCCGTTTTGGCAATATTGCTCCTTGCTTGCCTTGCAAGCCTCGCATTCGCCGCAGCTATTGACCATACACCCGACACCGGCATAATCGCCAACCTTGAATTTTTGCACCTTGCTCCCCACAGCGATGACTCTGCCCAGAATCTCGTGCCCGGGCACGATTGGGTAGGTTGGCGCGTGGTGGTCGCCGCTCACGGCATGCAAATCGCTATGGCAGATTCCCGCATAGAGAATCTCAAGCAAGATGTCGCTTTCGCCCACAGCATGCCGCGTGAAGTTGTAGGGGCGAAACTTCCATTCCTTGCTAGTCGCCGCATAGCCCTTTGCTGTGATAGGCTGCGCGTTTTGGAACTCGGCGAGATTCTGTTCCACGCTTGGCTTGGGGGATTCTTTTGGAAGCAGAACTTCCTTTTGTGCGGCGGGTGCGGCAGCAAGGGGCGAGAAGATGCTGCTTGCGAGCGTGCCGCTGCCTATGATTCCGCTTGCAAGAATGCTCTTTTTCAGAAACTCGCGGCGGCTCGAATCGGCTGCTGCATTGTCGTTGTTTGCGCTATTTGCGCTTGTTTGTTTGTGCATGATTGCTCCTTTTTAGAATATGGACACAATTATAAGTGATGAGAGCGGGTATCAGTCAAGGGGATTTGCAGAATCGCAAAGACCCCCAAATTGCACAAAAAGGCAGGGGGGCGAGGGGCGCGAAAGCCGCTATGAGTTTGCGAGGGCTTCGAGCGCTTGGGCGATTGTCTCGCGGTTTGTGGGCTCGACAAGCCGCTCGCCGCGCTCTGCGCCGTTGTTGTAAAAAAGCAATGTCGGAATCTTGCGGATTCCAAGCGATTCTTTAAGGTTTTGCGCGGTGTCGACCGAGACCTTGAAAATCCCCACTCGCCCCGCGAAGTCATCGCAAAGCGTTTCTAAGAAAGGGTTGATGCGCACACAATCAGGACACCAATTCGCCCCAAACACAAAGAGATTCTTGCCCTCTTTGTGCTTTGCCTCAAATTCTTCATGTGAGATTGTCGCAACCATCGCGATTACTCGTTTGAGCTGCCCAAGATTCCAAAGAGTTGGAGCAAGGAAATGAATATGTTGAGCACATCGAGATAGAGCGCAATGGCTGCCTCGACAGGCGAGCTGAACGCGCCGCGCAAGAGCATTTGCGTGTCAAACGCGATGTAGAGGCTGAAAATCAAGGTTGCGATAGCGGCGATTCCGACTTGGAGCATGGGGCTGCCAAGAAAGATGTTCACGACTGAACCAATCAGAATCACAATCACCGAGATGAATAGGACTTTGCCCCAGCTCGCGAGGTCTCTGCTTGTTTTCATCGCATAGACAGACATCACACCAAAGATAATGGTTGTCATCAAAAACGCGCTCACAACGGCGCTTGCGCCGCTTGGCATGCCCAAGACATGGCTTAGCAATGGTGTGAGCGTGAGCCCCGTGAGGAATGTGAACGCAAACAATAGGGCGAGGTTGATTCCGGGTTTGTCTTTCAAAAACATGAGCCCAACGAGGGCAACGATTTCGACAATCACCAAGCCCCAATACCATGAGCGAATCGCCTCGACCATCTCAAGCCCAATGAAAGCGCCAACGGTTGCGGCGAGCAAAGACGCGGCAAACAATTGATAGGTTTGCGAAACAAAGGTCGAAAGCGTTGTGCTGACACGTTCTTCTTGTTGGTAGGTTTGCCCGCGGGCAATGTTTTGATTTTGTCGGTTATACAATGACATTAGAACTCCTTTTTTTGATTAAAAAATCCGCGTATCATAACTTGTTTTTGCTAACAAATTATGAACCGCAAAAATGGCGAGCCTTACGAACCCTGCTTCACCGCAGCAATCGCGGCTTCGTAGTTGGGCTCGTTGGTGATTTCCGAGACAATCTCTTTATGCACAATCTTGCCATTGGGGTCGATGACAAAAATGGCACGTGCCGAGAGCCCAGAAAGAAGCCCATCGCCCATGAGCACGCCATAAGCCTTCGAGAATTTGCCCCCGCGAAAATCGCTCAATGTCTTGAGGTTTTGGATTCCCTCTGTGCTGCAGAATCGCCCTTGCGCAAACGGCAAATCGAACGAGACGACAAAAACGGCGGCGTTGTCGAGCGCGGCGGCTTTTTCGTTGAACTTGCGCGCTTGCGTGGCGCAAACGCCTGTGTCGAGCGAGGGGACGACATTGATGATTTGGTATTTGCCAAGCGAGCCGCCGAGCTTGAAGGTGTTCAAATCTCCGCCAACAAGCTCGACTTCGGGCGCTCTGTCGCCGACGTTCACGCTTGTGCCATCGAGACGCACAGCGTTTCCTTTGAATGTTACATTAGGCATCTTCAATCCTTTTGTGGTTTCGAGTGTGTATTATGTGGCATAATGCCTTAAAGAAATATTTTTTATAGATTAATGTTTGTGCATTGTCGCGGTTGGGTCGGCAAACATGCCCACGCCTGTGATGATGAACCAGATTCCAAAGCCAATGGCAAGAAGCCCGAGCGCACGCAGCACAAAACCACGATAGCGCGAGCTAAGCCATTGCGCAAGCGCGCCAAAGGCATAGAGCGGAATGAGCGTGCAGATTCCAAAAATGCCCATGAGTGCTGCGCCAATGATTGGCGAGGCGCTGCCAGCGGCGCTTAGAAGCGCCATATAGACAAGCCCGCAAGGCAGAAGCCCATTGGCAAAGCCCAAGATGAAAATGCCCTTCGTGCCGAGCGTGCGGGCAAAGTTGAACATCGCTGCTATGGGCAGAAAGCCCGCGAGCTTTTGTTCGAGCCTGCCAAGAAGCCGCGATTGCAACGCGACATGTGCGCCAAAGAAGAGCATGGCGATTCCAAGCATGATGAACAGCGCCGCAAATGCTGTTGGGTGGAATCGAAAGATGCCGCCGAGCGCGCCGGCGATTGCGCCGAGCATGATGTATGCGCTTGTCTTGCCGATGCCATAATACGCATGCCCCAAGAGCCCAAACGAGCCCGCATAGCTCGCGACAATGCCGCCGCACATGCCGACACAATGCCCGAAGCTCCCGAGAAAGGCAAAGGCGATGAATGCGACCCAGTCAATGCTCATTGTGATTCTTAGTGGTGGTGTTGCATGCCCTTTGCTGCGGGCTTGGCGGCGACTTGCTCAAGCAACTCATCAAAGCGAATGCGCCCGGGCGCGTTGTTTTCATACGCGCCATAGCCCGAGCCCATCACGGTCGAATCATCGGTGCTAAAAAACGCGTCTTGCGCCTTGATAAGCCGCAATGTGTCGCGCGTGCGCACCCAAACAAGGGCTTGGTGCTTGTTTTGCTGCTTGTGCAGCCATTCTGCCATGCCGCCGTGGTCATGGAAAAAAAAGACGGCTTGGTCGGGGAAGATGACTTGCGCCGCGTCCGTGAGGTCGTGAATGAGCATGCCGCAATGGCTGTCTTCAAAGATTCCAGCCTGCCTGTCGATGGGCAGATAGTCTGCTGTTTTTTGCGTAACAATGCTCGTTTGTGTCGTGCCTAATAGGCTCACCGAAATGCCGATTCCAATCAGGATAAATAAAAATAGGATAATTTTAACCATTGTTTTTTCCTGTGTTTTCTCCCGCGTCTTTTCCCGAACGCAGCAAGGTTTGCAACGCGTCTTTGGCGTTTTTGCCGTCAATCACGCGCGCGACTTCGAGCGCAATGGGCGTGTAGATGTCGTGCTTCTGCCCGAGCGCGAGGATTGCACGTGATGTTTTAATCCCCTCGGCGACTTCGCCGAGATTGGCGACAATGGAATCGACTTTTTCGCCCTGCGCAAGCGCGAGCCCAACGCGAAAGTTGCGCGAGAGTGTCGAGGTTGAGGTCAAGAACAAATCGCCCGCGCCCGAAAGCCCCAAGAAGGTTTCCATTTTTGCGCCAAAGAATCGCCCGAATCGCTCCATTTCGACAAGCCCGCGTGCGAGCAAGCTCGCGCGTGCGTTCTGCCCGAGCCCGAGCCCCTCGCAGATTCCGCTTGCAATCGCGATGACATTTTTATACGCGCCCGCAATTTCGCCGCCGATGACATCATCGCTAAGATACACGCGCATAAACGGCGGAAAAAGCGCGGCAAAGGTCGCGCCAAGCTGTGCATTGCGCGTGTGAATCACAACGGCGCATGGTAGCTTCGCCGCGACTTCTTTGGCAAACGAGGGACCGCCCAAATAGCCCACGCAATCGCTTGCAAAAAACGATTCCATAATATCGCTCATGAGCGCGCAGCCGTGTTGGTCGCGGCCCTTTGTGGCGGGGATGATGTT
>CAMXAV010000057.1 GCA_947179285.1 uncultured Helicobacter sp. | reverse complement strand
CCAGACGGCAAGCTCTATGCGACAGCAGGCGAAGTCTCGATTGACACGAGCTCGACAGGAGACGCGCAAAAGATGTGCAAAAGGCGCAACAGATTCAAGCGGCGGCAATGGCGCCAGCAGACCCAAGCCCGCAAGATTATCGCGTTGCAGCCGATGCTGCTATGATGCAAATGGAAGCGCAGATGAAAGCCAGCGAGGAGCTTAGCGCGGAGTTGCGCAAAACAGAGGGCGTCAAGCTTTACCAAGAAAACATGGACTTTTTTGAGCGCGAGCGCACAGCGCCACGTTCGTTTCAGGCGGTTGCGTGACGCGCATTGGGTTGCTCACGCACGCCCCTATCTCGCTCTATTTTCGACCGAGCGCACGCGACTTTGTCGTGCAAGAGATTCCGCTCTATCCGCCTAGCGGATATGGCGAGCATCTCTATGTGCATGTGCGCAAAAAATCCCTTAGCACACCCGAGCTTCTCAAGATTCTTTGTTCCACTCTTGGAATCAAACAAAATCAGATTGGCTATGCGGGGCTCAAAGACAAGCATGCGTTGAGCACGCAATACATCACGTTGCCCAAGCAATACCGCGCAAAGCTCGAATCTTTCACACACCCATCGATAAAGATTCTAGGCATTGAGCTGCACCACAACAAGCTTCGCATTGGGCATTTGCGAGGGAATCGATTCTTTATGCGGCTCAAGAAGCTTGACGCGCTGAATGCGACAAAGCTGCAATCTGTCGTGGAGATTCTGCGCACGCAAGGCTTTGCGAATTATTTTGGCTATCAACGTTTCGGCAACAACGGCGCAAATTATGCGATTGCGCAAGACATGCTCGCAGGCGCGCGCACGATATGCAACAAGGCGAAGGCGAAGTTCTTTTTTTCTGCCCTCCAAAGCCATTTTTTCAACGAATGGCTTTCAAAGCGAATCCAGCTGTCGCGCATGCTCGCCGCATGTGGCGCGAGCGAGGCTTTGCGACAATATCAGTCGCTCACATTTCAGGCGCAAGATTGGGCGCAAGAGCACCCATTTGTGCTGCTCAAAGGCGATGTTATGGGGCATTATCCTATGGGCAAGCTCTTCTACGCGGAGAATGTACGCGAAGAGAGTTGTCGCTTTTTGCGACACGACATTGCGCCAACAGGGCTTTTGGCGGGGCGCAAGACAATGCTTGCGCGAGAAAATGCGGCTTTGTTTGAGGACGCGACAGAGGATTTCGGACAGCAGGGCAGCAGGCGCTTTGCGTGGGTCTTTGCCGATGAAGTCGAGTTTGAGTATGTTGCGCAAGAGGCGCACGGGCACTTGCATTTCACGCTCCCAAAAGGGAGCTATGCTTCTGTTTTTTTGGAGCAGTTGTGCAACCAAGAACAGATTTTTGGGGAAGCTGACGCAGAATCTAGTAGCTCTGCACAAAGCGACTGATACGTTCGATTCCTTGCTTGATAGATTGCGTGTCTGTTGCGAACGAAAAGCGGAAATAGCCGTCCATTCCAAAGCCCGAGCCCGGAACAACGGCGACCCCCTCTTTTTCGAGCAATGCCTTGCAAAAGCGCACGGAATCGGATTCGATTGTGCTGATATTCACAAAGACATAGAACGCGCCGCTAGGCTTCACAACCGACAAGCCCTTGATGGCAGCAAAGCCCTCAACGACAATGTCGCGGCGCTTGCAAAACTCTTTGCGCATGGATTCGATTTCGGAATCGATGCGCCCATCGAGAGCCGCGATTGCCGCTTTTTGGGTGATAGAATTGATGTTTGATGTACATTGCCCTTGCAAATTGTCCATCAATTTAATCAACTTTTTGTCTTTGCAGGCGCAATACCCCATGCGCCAGCCCGTCATCGCGGCAGACTTGCTCACGCCATTCACAACAATTGTACGTTTTAATAAATCCTCGCTTGCAGAAGCTGTGGAGCAGAACTCGCCCTCGAACAAGAGTTTTTCATACATCTCATCGCTCACGACCCAAACATCTGTGCCCTCAAGAACCTTGCCGAGCGCGGCGAGCTCATCGCGGCTATACACCGAGCCTGTGGGATTTGACGGGGAGTTTAAGATGAGCATTTTTGTGCGAGGCGTGAGAGCCGCACGCAGTTGCTCGGGCGTGATTTTGAACGCGTTCGCATCGTTTGTTGGGAGCAAGACATTTTTGCCGCCATAATATTTCACCAATTCGGGATAGGTAACCCAGAATGGAACGGGAATCAGCACTTCATCATCATGATTAATGAGCGCCGCGCAAATATTGAACAAAGAATGCTTTGCGCCATTGCTCACCAACACTTCCGAACGCTCGTAGCTCAAGCCATTTTCACGTTTGAGCTTTGCGATGATGGCGTCTTTGAGCTCGGGGATTCCGCCCACAGCTGTGTATTTGGTGAAGCCCGCATTGATGGCGTCTATCGCTACATTTTTAACGTTTTGTGGCGTGTCGAAATCGGGCTCACCAGCAGAAAAGGATAAAATATCCCGACCTTTTGCTTTTAACTCACGCGCAAGAGAGCTCACAGCGATTGTTACAGATTCTTCAAGTGTTTGTATGCGATGAGAATATTGCATCGTCCCCTCCTATTTTATTTTGCCCATTGCTGCAAAATATTGATGCCAACAAACTTTGACGACAAACGCAAAAGCACAATGTTTATTGCCCTAAGACATGTAAACTAGACAAGCTCGATAAACGCCATAGGGGCGGCATCGCCTCGGCGCAATTGTGTGCGCACAATACGCGTATAGCCGCCATTGCGCCCTTGATATTTTGGGGCAATTTCGGCGACAAGCTTTTGCGTGGATTCTTTGTCTTGCAAGGCGGCAAACACGGCGCGATGTGCATTAAAATCGCCCGCCCTTGCTCGCGTCAAAAGACGTTCAAAATAACTCTGCAATTCTTTTGCTTTCATCAAAGTCGTTTCAATCTTGCCATGCCGCACGAGAGCGATAGAAAGATTACGCAAGAGCGCCTTGCGATGCGCCGATGTTCTCCCGAGTTTTCTATAACCATGTTGATGTCTCATTCTGTTGTCCTTTATTTCAATTTTGCTAGTCGTTTTTGCAAAGTTGCTAATGTTTCGGGAGAGATATTGTTCCCACCAATGGGATAACCAATCTCTTCCATTTTTTCTTTGATTTCGTCTGTTGATTTTTTGCCCAGATTCTTAACCTCTTTGAGCTCCGCTTCTGTCATCAAAACAATCTCGCCAATATATTTGATATTCGCCCTATCCAAACAATTGAACGAACGCGCACTCAAATTGAGCGTCTCGATTTTTTGCAATAAATCACGTATCTCTTTGCCATCATTAAGGGCATCATATTGTGCTCCGCCCATGTTCCATTCGCTATTAAAAACAGAGAGTTGTTTTTGCATAACATTCAAGGCATTATTAAATGCCGACATGGGGTCGATTTGCCCATCTGTTTGAATCTCGAGAACAATTTTTTCAAACGTTGGGTCGTCTTCTACAAGGAAATTTTCAATCTCGTAGGTTACCTTTTTTACGGGGGTAAAATAGGCATCGAGTGGGATATATCCTTCGGGCACAAGAGGGCGAATATCTTCGCTAGGCACATAGCCAATCCCTTTTTCGACTACTAGAGAAAAATTGAAATTGCCATTTTCGTTGATTGTAGCAAGATATTGCTCGGGAGTTACAACCTCAAGCTCATCTGTATTTAAATCATTCCCATACAGAACTTTTGGTCCGGCAAAGTGATAATCCACAACAATCTTTTGCAGCGAATCGTCTTTGATTTTGAAGCGGATTGATTTAAGGTTCGCAATAAAAAGCGTAACATCTTCCATCATTCCACGCAACGAATCGAACTCATGCATAACACCATCAATCCGCAATGCTGTGGGGGCATAGCCCACAGAGCTGCCCAACAAAAGCCGCTTGAGCGGATGCGCAACAGTTACGGCATATCCCGCTTCAAACGGATAAGCAAAGATTCGCGTTCTATTGCTATCCAACTCTTCAACCACAATTTCTGTGGGGGTGTGTGGTGCAATCTTAATTGTTCTCATGCAGTTACCTTTTATTTTGAATACAACTCGACAATCAAACGTTCTTTGATAGGAATTGTGATTTCTTCACGTTCGGGAATGCGTGTAAAGATTCCAAAAATCTTTTCTTGGTCGACATCAACCCACGCAACAATGCCTGTTTGATGTGTGAGCTCAATCGCTCGCTTGATTTGGGCATTTGCCTTTGACCGTTCTTTGATTTCGACTTTTGAGCCGGGCTCAACCACAGCCGAAGGAATATTGACTTTCTTGCCATTGACAAGAATATGCCCATGTGTAACAAGTTGGCTAGCAAATCGTCTTGTTGTCGCAAAGCCCATGCGATAGACGACATTATCCAAGCGACTTTCAAGCAAAGTTACCAAAAGCTCTCCCGTATTGCCTTCTCTTCTGCTCGCTTCGCGAAAGATGCTGCGAAATTGACGTTCGGAAATTCCATAAAGCATTTTTGCCTTTTGTTTTTCATGGAGCTGCAACGCATAATCAGAAGGCTTTGCACGTCTTTGTCCATGCTGCCCTGGTCCATAGTGTCGTCTCTCAACGGCAGATTTGCCTGCCAACCTACGCTCGCCTTTGAGAAACAATGAAACATCAAAACGTCTTTCGATTTTCTCAACGGGTCCTCTATATCGTGCCATCTTGTCTCCTTATACTCTACGTCTTTTGGGTGGTCTACAACCATTATGTGGCAAAGGCGTAATGTTTTTAAACCAAAGAACCTTAATGCCATCAATTGTGCCAAGACTCTTCACAGCTGTTTCGCTACCGCTGCCGGGTCCTTGCACCTTAACGCCTAGCTCTTTGATTCCGCATTCTTTTGCTTTCATCACAGCATTTTCAACCGCTTGCTGTGCAGCGTATGGTGTCGATTTTTTGCTGCCCTTAAAGCCCAACGCGCCCGCCGTGCTCCAACAAAGCACATTGCCCATCTCATCGGTTATCGTTACACTCGTATTGTTAAATGTAGCAGCAATATAGATAATGCCACCCGCAATATTTTTCTTTGCTGCTTTTTTCTTTGTGTTTTTCTTTGTTGCCATCGTCTTTCCTTATTTGCTTGCGCTACCCACAGTTTTGCGTTTGCCTTTGCGGGTTCGTGCATTGTTTTTTGTGGTTTGTCCGCGCACAGGAAGCCCCTTGCGATGACGCAAACCACGATAATTGCCGAGGTCCATTAAGGCTTTAATGTCCATTGTTACTTTCTTGCGCAAATCGCCTTCAACCATGCAGTGTTCTTGAATCCACTTACTGATTGTCGAAACTTCCGATTCGCTCAAATCTTGCACTCTTTTATCAAAAGAGATGTGCACACCTGTTAAGATGTCGCGCGACGTTTTTAAGCCAATCCCATAAATATAGGTGAGGGCATACTCTATGCGCTTCTTTTTTGGTAAATCAACACCAGCGATACGTGCCATTTTTTATCCTTGTCTTTGTTTGTGTTTGGGTGTAACGCAAATCACGCGCACAATGCCTTTGCGCTTAATGATTTTGCATTTATCACACATTTTTTTTACAGATGGTCTTACTTTCATTTCTGCTCCTTTTATTTATGTCGATACACAATTCGTCCCTTATCGAGACTATATGGCGTAAGCTCTACATCCACTCTGTCTCCGGGGAGAATCTTGATATAGTGCATGCGCATGCGTCCTGCGATGTGGCACAATATCACATGTTTATTATTCTCAAGCTCTACCCGAAAAGTTGCATTGGGCAATGCTTCTACAACTTTGCCAACAACTTCGATGATGTCTTTCTCCTTTTTAGGAGTATTGTGCTTTGCCATAGATTACTCCTGTGTTAAAATTTCAGCGCGCCCGCCAATAATGGCAACCGTGTGTTCATAATGGCTGCCATTTAATCCATCAGCCGCC
>CAMXAV010000056.1 GCA_947179285.1 uncultured Helicobacter sp. | reverse complement strand
GATGACGCGCTCGCCAAGCAGCTGTTGCCAAAAGACGAAGACGCGAGCCTGCAAAAGCTCAAGGAACGCATTAAAGACCAGATTGCGAGCGACAAAAAGGCAAAACTCTATAATGAAACGCTCAAGGAAAAATTTATCGAAAACTTGCTAGAGGCGTTCGCGTTTGATTTGCCCGAAAACATCATCGAGCAAGAAATGGATATGCTGTTCCGCAGCGAGGTCGATTCGATGGAACGTGCCGAGCTCGAGGCGTTGCAAGGCAAGCGCGAGGAGATTAAAGAACGGCGCGAGAAGCACAAAGAAAAGGCGCAACGCAATGTGAAGCTGACGCTCATTATCGATGCGCTCGCGCGCGCAAACAAGCTTGGAATCTCCGAGCAAGAGCTTTTTATGCGGCTTTATAACGAGGCGATGTTCTTGCGCCAAGACCCCAAGACATTGCTTGACTATTACCAACAAAGCGGCTATTTGCCCGCGTTGCAAATGGCGCTGCTCGAAGACAAGGTTTTGACATTTTTGCTTGAAAAGAGTATCGACAAGGAGTAGTGGCGATGAACTATATCCCTTATGTCATCGAAAAAACGGGGCGCGGCGAACGCAGCTATGACATCTATTCGCGCCTGCTCAAAGACAGAATCGTCATGCTTTGCGGCGAAATCCATGACGAACTCGCCGCGTCTATTGTGGCACAACTTTTGTTTCTTGAAGCAGAAGACCCCGAGAAAGATATTTATCTTTACATCAACTCGCCCGGCGGTGTCGTTACGAGCGGCATGAGCATTTACGACACGATGAACTACATCAAGCCCGATATTTGCACGATTTGCATTGGGCAGGCGGCGAGCATGGGTGCGTTTTTGCTAAGCTGCGGCGCGAGCGGCAAGCGACACTCGTTGCCGCATAGCCGAATCATGATTCACCAACCGCTTGGTGGCGCAAGGGGGCAGGCGAGCGACATTGAGATTCAGGCAAAGGAAATCTTGCGCCAAAAGAAGATCTTGAATGAGATTCTTGCACACAACACCAACCAGCCGCTTGACAAAATCGCGCTCGATACCGACAGGGATTTTTTCATGAGCGCTTTTGAGGCAAAGGAATATGGGCTGATTGATAGCGTTTTGGAGAAGAGTTTCAAGGAAAATTTGCAATAAGGTAGGAAACAGCGATGGATATGCAACGATTACGCGTTGAAGATGCGAACGAATCTGAAGCATTTGAAGAACAGGCAAATGGCGCTCTCGAGGAGGATTTGCGCGAACTTTGCGATGAGGTTGTGGATAAGGTTAAGAACGATGGCATTCTTGCCACTCCCTTAAATTATCAGATTTATTTTGAACGTGCGCTCGCCAACAAGAGCGAGGAGCTCAAGGAGATTGCGCTGAAGATGCTCAATCATGGGCAGCAGGTGGGGTATGATGATTATATCGACCTCGAGCGGCATTTGCGCAGCAGCTTTCGGAGCATTAAGCAGGTTTTTGATATTGTCGCGGTGATTTATCGCAACCAATCCTTGCTTTATGAAATGCTCGACAAGCGCATTGCCGAGCTCAAGTCGACTGAAAATCCCGCAATATCGCGCAATATCGTGCAGCACATGGCAGCAGAAGTCAATCGGCTAAAGGACATCACGCGCAAACAGAGCGAGCAGCTCAAGACCCTCTACCAAGCGAGCGCGAAGGTGATTAACAGCGCCGATAGCAGCACTGTTTTTGACACACAATATGGAATCTATAATAAACATTTTATTATTACGAGTGTGGAAAAAGAAAAAACAATGTTGGGCGCAAATTATAGCGCCTGCCTGCTTGTCTTGCAGCTTGTCGATAGTGTTGCCAAAGAGATTAGCGATGCGAATGTGCTCACGATGTTGCAAAACAACATCGCCGAAATCTTGCTCAAGGCTTCGCGCCGTAGCGATGTTGTTGCGCATTATGAGAATGGCATTTTCACCATTTTGTTGCGGCATTCAAACTTGGAAAACGCCCAAGCCGTTTGCAAGCGGCTTTTCTCGTTTGTCAAAAGCAGCAGCACGTTTATCGACAGCAAGCGCATTACGCTCGAAATCAATATCGCGCTCATTCCGTTGCGCCCCGAAAGCGAGCCCGAATCGATGATTGCAAACGGAATCGCCGCGCTCAAAGAATTGAGCAGCCAAACATCAGCCATTAAGGTTGTGGGAGGCTAGAGATGTTAGACATTGTATATTATTCCGATAGCTTTTTGCGCAAAAAGGCGCAGGCTGTGCAAAGCTTTGATGAGAAGCTCCACAAGTTGCTCGATGAAATGTATGTCTTGATGATAGAGCGCAACGGCGTGGGGCTCGCCGCGCCGCAGGTGCGCCAGAGTTTGCGTGCGCTCGTGATAAATTTGCCCGATGAGGAGGGCGAGCAGCACAAAGAGAATCTGCTCGAGGTGTTGAACCCGCAAATCATCGAGCATAGCGGGAAGATTCTATTTAACGAGGGCTGCTTGAGCGTGCCCGAATATTATGACGACATCGAGCGTAGCGAGAAGGTAACCGTTGCCTATCAAGACCGATTTGGTAACCAACACACGCTCGATGCCGAAGGCTATCTCGCTGTGGCGCTGCAACACGAAATCGACCATTTGGACGGAATCTTGTTTGTCGACCGCTTGCCATTGCTCAAACGCAAACGATTTGAAAAGGCGTTTAAGAAACAGCAACGTTGCTCGGCATAGGCGAGAAAATGGGGATTAGTAAGCTTCAGAGCGCCACGATTTTTGGCTTTGAAGCAAAGATTGTGGATATTGAAGTCGCGTTTGTGCGCGGGCTGCCCGCGTTTCAGATTAGCGGGCTTGCGAATCAATCCGTGCAAGAGGCGAAACACCGCTCGAGCTCGGCGCTCGCGGCGATTGGTTTCCAGTTTCCGCCCTTGCGCGTGAATATCAACCTTTCCCCATCAGACCTCCCGAAGCAAGGCAGCCACTTTGACTTTGGAATCGCCCTGCTCATCGCGCTGCATAGCATCGAGATTCCGCCGTTTTTGCAAGAAACCTATTTTGCGCTTGGCGAGCTCGGGCTCGATGGCAAGATTAAGCCAACGGAGAGCTGCTACCCCATCTTGCTCGACTTGAGCGCCCATCATTACCCGCATATTGTTTTTGTGCCCAAAGAGAATCTCGCACTATATCAGCAGATTCCGCACCTTCGGCTGATTGGACTTGAGAGCCTGCAAGAGGCGCTCGATTTGTTTGCGTCTAAAGCGCCACTCGATGTCGCGTTGTATCAGAACAAGCTCCCGTTCGAGACGCTCGCGATTGGCGGGCAAACATATTATTTCATGCGCGATTTCAAGGAGGATTTTCGCGACATCATCGGGCAGAGTGTCGCCAAGCGCGCCGCGCTGATTGCCGCGAGCGGCTTTCATAATATTATCTTCGAGGGCAGCCCGGGCTGTGGCAAGAGCATGATTGCGCATCGCATGCGCTACATCTTGCCGCCGCTTTCTGAAGAGGAGATTCTGAAAAACGCCAAAATGCGCCTCTATGAAAACGGCGCGTTGCAGTATACATCGTTGCGCCCGTTCCGTTCGCCGCATGCGTCCTCCTCGCGCGCCGCGCTGCTTGGCAGCAGCGTTGGCAACGAGTTCAAGCCGGGCGAAATCGCGCTCGCAACGCAAGGGATTCTGTTTCTCGATGAGCTTGCGCATTTTCCAACGCCGCTGCTCGAATCGCTACGCGAGCCGCTCGAGAATCACCGCTTCACGCTCTCGCGCGCACATCTTAAGATTGAATACGACACCGCCTTTCTGCTTGTTTGCGCGCAAAACCCCTGCCCATGCGGGAATCTGATGAGCAGCGTCCATGAGTGTCGCTGCTCCGACACTGCTTTGTCGCGCTACAAAAACAAGCTCTCCGAGCCCTTTTGGGACAGAATCGATTTGTATGTGCCGATGCAGGAGGGCTCGCAAGAACATCGCGTGGATTCTGCGGCGATGTTCGAGCAGGTTTTGCGGGCGTTTTGCGCGCAAAAAAATCGCGCCCAAGCGCGGCTCAACGGGCATTTGCACGATAGCGAGGTCGAGCAATTTTGCGTGCTTGACGCGGAGGCGAGCAATGTTCTCGCCCAAGCGACACAACGTTTCGGGCTCTCGCACCGCGCGAATATTAAGATAAAAAAAGTCGCGCGCACGATTGCCGACTTGGAAGGTTGCGACATCATCACAAAGCCGCATGTGTTCGAGGCGCTGTCGTATCGGCATAGGTAATTGTTGGGAATGGAGTCGCACAATGAATCAAGAAGATAAAAAACAAGAAAGAATCAATAAAAAATATTTAATTTTAGAAGAATTATTAAGGAAATGTCAAGAGAGAAATGAATTTATTTTTCATAATGATTTAGTCAAAGAGATTTGTAGGGAATATCATTTTGGTAATCCATTTGATGTAACAAAGCTTGATTCTAAGGATAAATTGCCGCGTTCTTTTTTGGAACAAGATATTTGTTTATTACATTTAGGCAAAGGTCGCCATCGGTTTGTTCATGGTATTGATAAGCTCTACTATACCTTTGAGCCTATGCAAGATTCTATTGAATGGAAATATAGGAAGAGATTACTCGATGATATTAATCGTAGTGAAAGCAAGATTTTAAGCATAGCAAATCACCAAAGGATTTTACATCATTTTTTATTTTTTAATAAAATTCCAGCACCCCAAAGAAAGTTCATACTTCAGCATAATGAATCTCAAATGCTTCCGATGAAATCCATGTTTGGACATAATGTAATAGAATTTGGATATATGGATTTAGATGAGGAATTGTATTGTAAATCGTGCCGTTATAGTTACGTAACATTTCTTAATGGTACTGCAAAAATATACTTTCCGCATCGCACAAAAACTTCTTTGGAATATTGTTTTAATGGAGAAACTATCAATGCAATAAATCAACAGATTGAAATTGACTTAGCAATTGAATATAATGGAACTGTATGTATCTTTGAGGCAAAAAATGGTACACCAAAAGATTTTAATATCTGCCAAATTTACCACCCATTTCTATATTATTATAATTCAGGTTTAATTTTTAGACAAATTATTTGTGTCTATTTTGTGTATAATAAAAATAGTCTCAAGTTATGGGCTTATACTTTTGATAAACCGAAATGCTTGGATTCTATAAAACCTTTAAAATCTTGCGAATATATTTTAAAATGGTATTGATATGCAACTAAACAAACTTTACAATGATGATGTTTTAAAGGTGCTTAAAGGCTTGCCCGGTTCCAGCCTTGATATGGTCTATGGCGACCCTGATTATAATGTTGGCATTAACTATAATGGCTCACGATATACGCAAAAATGGGACGATTATATTGCTTGGTATTGCGAATTGGCAACAGAATCCATGCGCGTGCTCAAGCCTAGTGGGAATCTTTTTATGATGAACTATCCCAAACAAAACGCATATTTACGTGTTCAATGTTTGGATTCTATTGCATATAATGTGCAAGATTATGTTTGGGTCTACAATACAAATGTGGGGCATAGCAAGAGGCGCTTGACAACAGCACACAGAAGCATCTTGCATGCCACAAAAAGCAAGGAGAATCATTTTTATAAGGACAATATTGCAATGCCCTATCAAAACCCAACAGATAAGAGAATCATGCAAAGACTAGCAGAGGGACATAAAGGCAGAATGCCTTATTCATGGTTTTATTTCGATTTGGTTAAAAATGTGAGCAAGGATAAAACATTTCATTCATGCCAGATTCCATTGAAACTTGTCGAAATGCTCATCAAGTCTTGCACAAATGAGGGAGATTCTGTGTTTATTCTTTTTGGTGGTAGCGGGGGCGAGATTGTGTTATGCGAACAACTCAAGCGCCAATGGATAAGCTGTGAGCTGCATAAGCCCTATTATGAAATGATACTCGATAGGTTGAAGAATAAGGGCAGAATCAGAGAAGAATTTAG